>JBOGMR010000149.1:0-4685 GCA_050746825.1 Bryobacteraceae bacterium
ACACGAAAGTGCTGACGGCGCACACATTGAAATTCGGCGCCGAAGCGAGGCTGGTGCGGGTCAACAACACCGAAGCGGGTAATGCTGCCGGGAACTTCACGTTCGCCCGGAACCTCACCCAAGGGCCGAACGCGAACGTGGCATCGGCCGCGGCGGGCGATGCGATCGCCTCGCTGCTGCTGGGCCTCGGCGGCGGCACCTACACCAAGGGCTTCAAAGGCGTGTCGACGCAGAGCACGTATTGGGGTTTCTACTTCGGTGACGACTGGAAGGCGACGCGGAGGCTGACGCTCAATCTCGGCATCCGCTACGAGTTCGAGCCGCCGCGCACCGAGCGGTATGATCGCGTGAACGTCTTCAACCCGAGCGTACCGTCGCCGCTGGCCGGTCCGGCGGGCATTCCGAATCTCGTGGGCGGCTTGCAATTCGCCGGCGTCGAGGGCCGCAGCCGCCGGCAGTTCCCGATCGATTCGAACAACATCGCGCCGCGCTTCGGCTTTGCCTATCCGCTCAGGCAGAGTACCGTGATTCGCGGCGGCTATGGCATCTTCTATGTGCCCTCGTATCGCGCGGCCGGCGGCACCGTGGGCAACTTCGGCTACCGCAGCGATACGCCCTATGTCGGCACTCTCGATGGCGTCCGGCCGAACAACTACCTGCGCAACCCGTTCCCCGATGGTTTCGCACCCATCTCTGGAAACTCCGAAGGACTGCTCACCGGGATCGGCTCAGCGATTAGCGCCACCATCGATACCGATTACGTCGTTCCCTACACCCAGAACTGGAGCCTCAACGTGCAACAGCAGTTGCCGGGTCAATTGTTGATCGAGGTCGGGTACGTCGGCAATCGCGGCACTCATCTCACCCGCACCGGCGAAGGCAACTACAACCTGAACCAACTGACGCCCGAGCAACTGACGCTCGGAACGCAGTTGCAGCAGGGCGTCCCCAACCCGTTCCGCGGCCGGATCCCCTCCGGTCCACTGGCCGGGGCAACCGTCCCGCGGGGCCTCCTGCTGGTTGCGTTCCCCCAGTTCTCTTCGGTCAGCGAGATGTACGGCACCGGCGCGGCCTCCAACTATCACTCTTTCCAGATGCGCGTCGAGAAGCGCTTCGCCGCGGGGTTGAGCTTTCTGTTGTCATACACCTTCGCCAAACAGATCGACGATTATTCGATCATTTCGAATGTAGGCCGCAACGCCGTCCAGCAGAATATCTATGACCGCGCCGCGGACCGGTCCATCTCAGCCAACGACATCGCGCAGCGCACCGTATTCAGCGCCGTTTATGAACTGCCGTTCGGACGCGGCCGCGCGTTCGGCGCCGGTTGGAGCGGCTTCGTAAACGCCGTTCTCGGCGGGTGGCAGACCAACGGCATTCTGACGTTGCAGGGAGGGCAGCCGCTCGCCATCGCCACGCAGAACACGTCCGGATCCTTCAGCAATTCGCTACGTCCCAACAATAATGGACAGAGCGCGAAGCTGGAGGGATCCGTGCACAGCCGCCTCAATCGTTACTTCAACACCAGCGTATTTTCGCAGCCGGCGCCGTTCACGTTCGGAAACACCGGCCGCACACTTCCCGACGCACGCGGTCCGGGCTCCAATTCCATTGACCTTTCGCTGTTCAAAAACTTTCGCGTGACCGAGCGCGCTTCGGTGCAGTTCCGGGCCGAGGCATTCAACTTCACCAACACGCCGAACTTCGGGCTTCCCAATCAAAACCTGAACAACCAGCAGTTCGGTATCATCAACGGCCAGGCGAACGGTCCCAGGCAGATCCAGTTCGGGCTGAAGATCCTGTTCTGATGACTCGCCGAACCTTTCTTCAAGGCGGGGCGGCTTCTCTCGCGGCAGCCGCATCCGCACAAGGCACGAAGCGGCCCAATGTCCTGTGGATCATGGCGGACCAGTTGCGCTTCGATTGTCTCGGAGCGAACGGCAACCGGCTGATCCGGACTCCGAATCTGGACAAGCTGGCCGCGCTGTCGGCGAACTTTCAACGGGCGTTTGTGCAATCGCCGGTGTGCGTGCCGTCGCGCGTGAGCTATTTCACGGGGCGGTATCCGCACAGTCACAAGAATCGCGTCAACTATACGCCGCTCGACGGCCGCGAACAATTGATCCAGAAAATGTTCCAGGACGCCGGGTATCAGACCGGATCGGTGGGCAAACTGCATTACTATCCGCCGACCGCGGAGCATGCGCGGTCCACCGGTTTCGGCCGCGTGAAGCTCGACGATGGCGTCAATGCCACCGATGCCTATTCCGACTACGCCGCGTGGAGGAACCAGCGCGATCCCAAAGCGGCCTCGCTTCATTACAACGCCGCCGCGCCGGCCGCTCCGGGGCGAAATCCATTTCGCGGGGCGGTCGACTACCAGTTCACGCCGACGGCCTGGACCGGGGCTGAGACCCGCGGCATGTTGCGGGAGATGAAAGCCGGCTCCAAGCCTTTCTTCCTGTTCAGCTCATTCTTCAAACCCCACGCGCCGCACTCGGTGCCGGAGCCCTACGACTCCATGTACGACAAGATGGAGATCCCGCTGCCCCGCCGCGTCACGCTGGCCGATATCCAAGAGCTGCCACTGCCGGTTCAAAAGCAGATCCTGCGCGGCAGGCCCCAGCACGAAATGGACCGCGAGCGGCTGCAGTGGATTTACCGCAGCTACTACGCCGGCGTGAGTATGGTGGATCGCGAAGTTGGGCTGATTCTCGAACAGGTCGATCTGGACAACACGATTGTGCTCGTCACCACCGATCATGGCGATCAGCTTCTGGAGCACGGGCTCGAGGGGAAGAACCTGTTTTTCGAGGCGTCTGTGCGTGTGCCGTTTCTGATCTCCTGGCCGGGACATGTTCGTCCCGGAAAGCGGAACGAGCTTTTGGAGATGGTGGACATTCTGCCCAGCCTGCTCGAGATGTGCGGCCTGCCTGCGCGCGCTTCGGTGCAGGGAAGGTCATTCGCACCTCTGGTAACGGGTTCCGGCACGTACCGCCCGCGCGAGTTCGCATTCGCCGAGAACGTCATTCCCGAGGTGATCACCAACAGGACCCTGAATCTCTACTACGCTCCCGGCGAGGGCGTCGGCGGCATTCTGCATCCGGATGCGAAGATGCTTCGAACCGTCCGTTACAAGTTCAACTATTACGTCGGTCATGGCGGTGAACTGTACGACTTGGACGCCGATCCCGGGGAGATGCGCAACCTGTACAGCGCGCCCTCGCATCAGATAACAGTGCGGGCGATGAAGGATCGGTTGCTGGATTTTCTGATCACGTCGGACGAAGCGGATCAGATTGCTCCGCGCTGGCTCGTAAAGTAGAGCGCCCTGATCTCTCGGCCGATCTCATGCTCATCGACGATCGCGGAGGCGTGTCAATGCCGCCCCGAGCCAACCGAGCCAACCGGGCTAGCAATACCCCAACAATGACAGAACCACGCTCGGGTCGGCCAAATGAAAGGCAGCTGTGGGTGTGCAACGCGGGCAGACCGCCTCGATGTCTTTCGAATAGTCGGGCGTGATCAGCAAGCCGTGGCTGGCCGGGATCAACTTGTGGAGCAGACCGCTGGCCTCTTCGAAGGTCGCGGGATGCTTGGGCTTTCGCTGATCCCGCCATGCCGTTTCGACCTCCGCCGGGTTAATCAGGCCGGCCAAGTGCAGAAAATCCGTTACGTGTTTGGCCTCCGTGGGGACGCCTTCGGCGAGATCCAGCGCCAGCCTCGCCGCTCTCGCCAACAGGTCTTCGAGGGAGATGAGTTGGATCGCGCCCACCGGGAAGTCGAGATGGGAGGTTCGGCTCATCGTCGCGCCGTATGCGCGGAAAACATCGATGCGAAGCGCGTTCTCCGGGTCGATGGACTGCAACAATGTTTTGCCCGGTGGATCTGACGGATGGATGTGCCGGAAGAGGAAATCATGAGCCAGAGTTCCGGGGATGTAGTCGAATGAATCGGTAATGAAGTCGATATCGTTCAGGGGGCGGAGTGATGGCTGGCGTCCGCGTCGCAGGCGGTGAATCTCAATGGCGAACCCGCCCGTGAGCGCCCACCGCTGAATGTTGTGGCGGGCGAGTTTCCGAAAGGCGCCCAACGCCCTATCTGCGTCTGATATGGAAAGAAATCGGTGGAACATGCCGAGCTATCTTGCCACAAGGTGAACCGGACGCGCTGGTAAGGGGGAACGTCCTGCCTCAAAGGCACCGCAACTGCGGGGCGCAAGGATTTCGCGGCCAACGGAATCTGGGCAGGCCGGAGACCATGGCCGGAGACCTGCCACACGCATTCTCAGGAAGCACAGTGGATGATTCGAGGGCAGGCGAAACCACCAGCCCCACCGCCGGGAAATCGATGTGTTTGCGGCGAAGCCGCACTGTGCTGTCTTTAGTTCTTAGAGTTCTTAGAGATAGCGGCTTAAGCTGCGAACTTCAGCCGCGACCGAACGCCGATCTCTGTACGGGTCCTTATGGTCTCTCTACAGTTCCATAATGAGTTGTCCTGTTCTCGCCTCAGCCGAATACCGTAGAACGATGTGTTTAGATACCAAGGTTGTGGACGCGCTCCCTCCGCTCGTGGTACCATCATTGCCAGTATTGGAGCAGGCATCAATGTCGGCGACCTATAGGTTCATATGGCGGTTTCGACGCCAGCTCAGTGGACAGGACCTCGTTGAGTATGCTCTGATG
>JBOGMR010000150.1:0-5091 GCA_050746825.1 Bryobacteraceae bacterium
TCCTCGTTCAGCTCGACGCCCCACCCTGGCTTGTTGGGAATGTCGATGTACCCGTCCTTCACCATCAGCGGCTCCTTCAGGACATCCTTCCGCGCCCCGGAATCCGGCGCGCTGTATTCGAGGATCAGGAAATTCGGCGTAGACGCGGCGAAGTGCGCGTTGACAGCGGTCGCCAGCGGGCTCATCGGATTGTGCGGCGCAACCACCATGAACTGCGCCTCCGCCATCGCCGCGATCTTCTTCATCTCGAGAATGCCGCCGCACACGCAAACGTCGGGCTGCACGATGTCGACGGCCTGCTGGTCGATCAGGCTCTTAAACTCGTACTTCATGTAGTTGCACTCGCCGCTCGCCAGCGGGATGTTCACATGTTCGGAGAGCTTTTTCATGGCGTCGTAGTTTTCGGGGCGAATCGGCTCTTCCAGCCAGAACGGATGGAAAGGCTCGATCGCCTGCGCGACGCGGATGGCCCGCTGCACTTCGAAAAATCTCGCGTGGATATCGACCGCGATATCGACATCGGGACCGACCGCCTTGCGCACCGCGCCGACGCGCTGCGCGGCGGATCGCGTGACCGCGTTGTACGGCGCCTCGATGCCGCCCGGCGGGTGAGGCTGCATCTTCACCGCCGTGTAGCCATACTTCTCGATCAGCCGTTTGGCGCTTTCGCCCGCTTCCTCCGGCGTTGGGCCTCCAATGCTCTGGTAGACCCGGACCTTGTTTCGCACACGGCCGCCGAGCAGCGCCCAGACCGGCACGCCGGCCGCCTTCCCGGCAACATCCCAGAGCGCGTGCTCAATACCGCTGAGCGCGGAGTTGACGATCAATCCGCCGGGAAAGCGCGTCGTGTTGTACATGAGGTCGAACAGATACTGAACATTGCGCGGATCGTGACCAACCAGCCATGATTTGAAGTCCTCGATGACCTTGATGGTGGCTTCATCGGGTCCGGCCGAGTACGCTTCTCCAATGCCGTGAATTCCCTGATCGGTGAGCACCTTCACGTAGACCCAGTTACGGCCGCCCGCGCCGACGAGGAAGGTCTTGATGTCGGTGATCTTCATCGCGGGCTTTTCGCCGATGCGCCCGCCGTCGAGAGGCTGCAACCCGCCTTCCGCCCGCCCGCTCCTGTTTTGCCTGCCCTGGGCAGGCGTTCGTTGCTGGGCGGCGGCGAATGGCGTCGCCGCGGCTAAGCCAGCGCTCAAGAGAAACTGTCTTCGCTTCATGATGGCGAGAATATCACGCCGGGGCGCAATGCGCCGTCGCCGCCTTCGGACCTGCCACTCCGCGCTATCGAATTTGTATACTCATTGATGAGTCAATGCTCCGCCACCCCTCACGATGGCTGTTGCCCGTGCTGTTTTCCGCTGCTGTGGCGGCGCAGGCCGCGCCACCGCCGGGAAACTTTTCTTTTGAAACCGCCCAATCGTTCCTGAAGCAATATTGTCAATCCTGCCACCAGGGAAAAACTGCGGCTGGCGGTTTCCACCTCGACCGCGTCGGCACAACCTCCAGCTTTCAAAGCGAAGCACAGCGATGGAGCACGCTCATCACGCGCGTCAAAAACGGCGAGATGCCGCCCAAAGGCGCACCCGCACCCGCTCTCGATCAGCGCGACCAGTTCACCGCGTGGGCCGGCAAAACCTTGCGCGCCGAAGCCTGCGCCTCCGGCATCACCCCCGGCCCCGCGCCGCTCCGGCGTCTGAACCGCGACGAGTACACCGCGACGGTTCGCGATCTGTTTGACATCCACATGGACTTCGGGCGCGCGCTCCCGGCCGACGGCGCCGGAGGGGAGGGCTTCGACAACGCCGCCGAGACCCTGTTCCTCTCACCGCTCCACTCCGAAAAATACATCGAGCTCGCCAGGTTCGTCACCGATTTCGCCGCCAAGGAATTCAAATCGCGCACGCGGATTCTGATCGCAAAACCCGGCGCCGGTGTTTCGCCGCAACAGGCCGCACACCAGATCCTGAAGGCGTTCCTCCCGCGCGCATTCCGCCGTCCTGTCGACGAGCGCGACATCGCGCCGTACGTCGCTCTCTTCCAGGCCGCGCGGAAGCAGGGCGAGGCGTTCGAACCGGCCGTGTTCTTCGCGATCCGCAGCGCGCTGGTCTCGCCACAATTCCTCTTCCGCGTCGAGCCGGCAAATCCGACCGAGGAAGCTCGCCCCCTCGACTCCTACGCCATGGCCTCGCGCCTCTCCTATTTCTTGTGGGGCAGCATGCCCGACGAACTGCTCTTCGACGTAGCGGCGGAAGGTAAGCTGCACGAGCCCGAGGTTCTCAAAGAGCTCGTCCGGCGCATGCTGCGCAATGACAAGTCGCTGGCGTTTTCGCAGCGCTTCATCGAACAGTGGCTCAAGACGCGCGAGTTGAGCGGCGACAAAGCGCCGGACGCAAAGCTGTTCGCGGCCTACGCCAAGGACGAGGAACTGCGCTCCGACATCCGCCTGCAGCCCGTGCTCTTCTTCCGCGAGCTGCTGCTCCGCGATTTGTCTCTCCTGAATCTCCTCGACTCCAAGTACACCGTCGGAACCAGCAATCTATCGAAGCACTTCGGCGTGAAGCTCCCGGTCCGCCAGAACGCTTCGAAACAGCCGCAGTGGGTGGAGCTTCCCGAGGGCACACGCCGCGGCGGCCTGCTGGGGATGCCGGCGATACTGGCTGTCTCCTCGTTTCCTTATCGCACCAGCCCCGTTCTCCGCGGCGCCTGGATCCTCGAGTCCATCCTGGGCACTCCCCCGCCCCCGCCGCCGCCCGACGTGCCCGCTCTCGAGGAGGCGAAGGAAGGCGCAATGCCCAAGTCCGTCCGCGAGCGCCTCACCCAGCACCGCGCCAATCCTGCGTGCGCAAGCTGTCACAGCCGCATCGATCCGCTCGGCTTTGCGCTCGAGAACTATGACGTGATCGGCCGCTGGCGCGACCAGGACAGCGGCAAACCTGTCGACAATTCCGCCGAGATGCCGGACGGCACGAAATTCCAGGGCCCGGACGAGCTCAAAAAAATTCTGCTCGAGCACAAAGACGTGTTCGTCCGCAACCTGACGACCAAAATGTTGGGTTACGCGCTCGGACGTGGACTGACGCTGAAGGATTCCTGTACAGTAGATAGCATCGTGGCCCAACTGAAGGATAATGACTACAGGGCGCAGACTCTGATCGAGGCGATCGTGCTGAGCGTGCCGTTTCGTCAACAAGCGGCTCCAGCACGGGTCCAGAAGGAGCAACGAAAACCGTGACGACTCGCAGACTCTCGATTTCACGCCGAACCCTACTTCGCGGCGCCGGCGTCACTCTTGGGCTTCCGTGGCTTGAGGCGATTACTCCTCGCTCCGCGCTCGCGGCTTCAAAGCTCCCCAAACCCCCGGTCAGGATGGCGATGCTCTACATGCCGAACGGCGTGAATGTGCCCGCCTGGGCGCCGCAGGGAACCGGCCGCGACTTTACGCTCTCGCCCACGCTCGAGCCGCTGCAGGACCTCAAGGACAAGATCGTCGTCCTGAGCAATCTGTGGAACGCGGCTTCGAAGAGCGGCGACGGCCACTACGTGAAGGAAGCGGCGATACTCACCTGCACCACGATCAAGAAGACGCAGGGGGCCGACCTCGCCAACGGCATCTCCGTCGATCAAGTGGCCGCGCAGCAGGTGGCCGATCAGACGCCGCTGCCCTCGCTCGAACTTGGAGTTACGCCCGTCGCGATCGGCGTCGACGCAGTGGTCGGCTACACGCGAGTCTACGGATCTCACATTGCCTGGAGCAATCCCACCACGCCGCTCGCGCGAGAGATCAATCCGCGCTCGGTCTACGAGCGTCTCTTCCGCGCCGCGACCGGCCCGCAAGGCAATTCGGCAAAGATGGATGCGCTGCTGCTCGATCGCGTTCTCGGCGATGCGAAGCGGCTGCGCACGCAGGTCGGAACCGAAGACCGCGTCCGGCTCGACGAGTATCTTTCGGTCATGCGCTCGCTCGAAGAGCGCGTCCAGCGCTCGAGCAGCGGGGCGCAGAGAACCTGGAAACCGCGCGCCGCGATCGATCCGAAGGCCGCGCCGGCAGACCGCCCCAACGATCACGCCGAACACGTGCGGCTCATGATGGACATGATCGCCGTCGCCTTCCAGAGCGACACCACGCGAGTCGGCACGTTCATGTTCGGCAATGCCGTGAGCAATGTCAGCTTCCGGTTCCTCGAAGGCGTCAGCGCCGGCCACCACGACGTCTCCCATCATCAGAAGGATGCCGAAAAGCTGCGCCAGTATCAGCTCGTCAATCGCTGGCACATCGAACAGTACGCGTATCTTCTCCGCAAGCTGAACGCAATGAAAGAGGGCGATTCCACCGTCCTCGACAACTCGATGGTTCTGTTTGCCTCAGCGTTGAGCGACGGCGATCGGCACGACCCGCACAAGTTGCCTCTGGTGCTGGGAGGCCGCGGCGGTGGGCGAATCGATTCGGGCCAGCACCTGGTCTATTCCGAAGACAGCCCCCTGGCGAACCTCTACGTCTCCATGCTCAATGCGTTCGGTGCTCCGTTCGAGCGTTTCGCGGATAGCACCGGCCCGCTACCGGGTTTGTTGCGGGAAGCCTGATGCGTCTCCTGCTTAGCTTTCTGGCCGCATCGACCCTCTTCGCCGCCGGCCTCACCGGCATCTGGGTCGGTCAGATCCCTGGCCGCAACGGCGAACTCCAGGACATCGCCTTCAAATTCACGCAGAGCGGCGCAACGATCTCCGGAAAACTCTACGGCGACTATCGCAGTATGCCGATTGTCGAAGGCAAAATCTCCGGCGAAGAAATCAACTTCGTCGTCCTCGCCCAGGAACAGGCCGGCAACCAGATCAACGACACGCGGCTCCGCTTCACCGGAACCCTCAAAACCGGCGAGATCGAATTGACGCGCGAGCGCGAGTCCTCCACCAACGCGGGAAACGGCGGCGTCGTTCAGTCGCGTAATAACGCGAAGCAAACCTTCCGTCTCAAACGCCTGCTGTAATCATTCCTGGCACATTACGCCTTTCGAGGCAAACATCAGTGCCAGGTTGTTGCGCTGTCTTCGAAAGAACGTGGCGCAGGCACTCGTGCCTGCCGCG
>JBOGMR010000151.1:0-13651 GCA_050746825.1 Bryobacteraceae bacterium
TCGTGGCCCCATTCCGAGATGCAGTGCGCTTCGTCGATGGCGAAGAACCCGATCGGCACGCCCTGGAGCCACCCGATCGTGTCGGCGCGAGAGAGGCGCTCCGGCGACAGGTAGAGCAAGCGGTACCGGCCCTCGCGCGCGTTGAGCATCACCTTCTGCTGCTCGTTGCGCGGCATCGCGCTGTTCAGCACCGCAGCGGGAATGCCCATCTGCGCGAGCTGAGCCGCCTGGTCCTGCATCAGCGCGATCAGCGGCGAGATGACGATCGCCGTGCGCTCGAGCACCAGCGCGGGCAACTGATAGCAGAGCGATTTTCCGCCGCCCGTCGGCATGACGACGGCGACATCTCGTCCCGCGAGCAGACTGCGGACAATCTGTTCCTGACGCGGGCGGAAGGAATCGTAGCCCCAGTAGCGGCGGAGGGGTTCGAACAGATCCGGAACGTCGGTCAAACTGATTCCATTGTAGCCGCCGCGCGGCCTGCGATCATCGCGCCGGCATCTTCAGCGTGGTCTCGGAAATCGCGGCGAGTCCAGCGCGCCCGAGCCTGTCCAGTTGCCGGCAACCGGAACATCGCCGTTCGTGCCGAACGCCGGCACGACGCGGTCGCCACTGTCGAGCAAGCCGTCGTCGTTCGTGTCCAGAATCCATTGTCCGTTGCGGAATACTCCGATCTTGGTTTTGCCGCGGCCGTCCCAGTCCCCGACCACCGGGACATCGCCAGGGAGACCGAATACGGTCGTCAAGCCGCGCCCTCTAAAGATTAGGCCGTCGGTGCCGCGGCGCTCGCCAGTTTCCGGCGCACTGCGCCGGCACAGCGTAACGAATGGAGAGCGCAATCCCGCTCGTGGCTGGGGAAGGGGCTTGCCGTCTGGCAGGATTTCAAGCGTCGTGGGGTTGCGGCCCCGTACGCGGCTAGGCGGGAACAGAAGGCGTCGGCGGCCCTCGCGTCGTGCCGCGAGAGATCTCTGTAAGCCGCGGGCTAACCCTCACGGCCGCAGTACTGTGTGAGACCTCGCGCGGCTGTTTTCCACAAAATTTGATACTTTCCGCCGGGATCCTGCGCTTCACTGATGAAGTGACTTTTGGAGCCAGCAAGACCCAACCAGCATCTAAGACAGAAAGTGCAGGAGAAACTGATGGCCGGCGAACCGAAGGGCTTTGAGCCTTCCCGCTGTCTCAATGCCCTGTCGGCGATCGAAGCCGATCTGCACCGGCTCACGGAGAGTCTGACGGAAGCCGGATTCCACGCACCGACGCGAGCAGACGGATGGTCGGCGGCCTACTGCATCGAGCATCTGGTGCTGACGGGCCAGGCATTTCTGCCGAAGTGGGACGCCGCGCTGAAAGCCGCAGCCGAAACGGGCTGCTACCGGGACGGGCCGTTCCCGTACGGGTGGTGGCATCGCATGATTCTTCAATTCGCCGAGCCTCCATACAGGGTTAAGGCGGCGACGAGGAGTTCATTCGTGCCGTGCGCTCGCCGGCCCATGGACGAAGTGATCCGCCGCTTTAAGAATATGCATCGCGAGGTCGAACGACGCATCGAGATGAGCCGGGGCGTGGATGCGGGCCGAGTCAAAGTGGAATCGCCGTTTGTGTCGTGGGTCCGCTATCCGCTGGGTTTTTCTTTCGACATTGCGCTGGCGCACGAGAGACGGCACTTATGGCAGGCCTGGCAGACACACGGAAACATGAGCCCAAGCGGCTCGTTTCTGCGCACTTCATAGGAGAGGGTCTATGCGCGCGGTCGCAATCATCATTTTGATCAGTTCGGTGGCTAGCGGACTTCGGGGCGAGTCGACGCAGCCGGAGACCCGCCAGCCGGAAACTCGCCAGCCGGAAACTCGGAACGAAGCGATCCAGCAACAGCGCGAGCAGCGGATCGAGTTTCTGCAGCCGGAAGCGCCGCCGAGGTGGGAACAGCGCGCCCTCTGGATCAGAGAGAACTCCCTTCTCAACCGCGTGATCGGGGACACTGACGGATGGCGAATCGCCACCGGCGGGATGACGCCGGGACAGGGATTCGCGATCGGCCCGGAATACCGGCGGCGCGGCCTCTGGGATGGACGCCTCGACTTCAGAACTTCCTGGAGGGCGTCGGCGAAGCAAGCCTGGATTGGAGATTTGAACTTGAGCCTGCCAAAGCTGGCCGGAGGGAAGGCGTTCACCGAACTCAATTTCGAACACCGGAACGAGCCCTATGTCGCCTACTTCGGCCGAGGGCCGAAATCCCGCGAGGAGAATCGCGACGGGTTTGGCCGCGAGGATACGTCGGTAGAAATGCGCTTCGGCGTGCGCCCGCTGCCGCATCTTAAGGCCGGGCTGATTGGCGGCTTCAACGCGCTCAACGTGGGCCGGGATGGCGATGGCCGCCTGGTGCCGCCGGGCACGGCCGGCGCCGGCCGGCAGGCGAATTTTCTGCGGGGCGGCGGCTTCCTTCAGTTCGATACCCGCAACTACCCCGGCGAGCCCACGCGCGGCGGAAATTACATTGCGCAATACCAGGTGTTCTCGGATCGGAGCCTGGGCGCCCACGACTTTACGCGCCTGGAGGTAGAGGCGCAGCAATACGTCCCGTTCTTCAACGACAAGCGAGTCATCGCACTGCGGGCGAAGACGATGCTGAGCGATCCGCGTGGAGGCCAGAGCGTGCCGTTTTATCTACAGCCGACGCTCGGCGGGTCGGACACCCTGCGCGGCTTCCGCGACTACCGCTTCTACGACGACAACGCGATGGTGCTGACTGCCGAGTATCGATTTGAAGTTTTCAGCGGCATGGACATGGCCCTGTTCACCGATGCCGGCAAGGTGTTTCCCCGCTGGAAGGATTTGAACTTCGACAAGCTCGAAGCGTCGGCGGGTTTCGGGCTGCGATTCAACGTGAGAAACAGCGTCTTCATGCGAGTTGATACCGGCTTCAGCCGAGAGGGGTACCAGGTATGGCTACGATTCAGCAACGTGTTCTAAGCATCTTCATTCTGTTGGCTGCAACGGCGCCGTCGCAGGCGAAGAAGTTATATCCGGACGACCCGATTGCGAGCGAGCCCAAGCCGCTCCATGTGAACGATGCGGCGGCCCGCAAGCTCGACGACATTTACGACTACTTCTGGAACCGCTTCGGGCCGGACACAAAAATCAACCCGGTCGAGCACAGTCCGGCGGGCGGCGTGAACACGCTCGGTGAAGTACCCGATAGCAGTTGGTATCAGAACCGCCACGCCAGGCGGCGCATGACCATCGAAGAGCTGGTGCGTGGCGCCGGATCCCGGATGCCGTCGACCGATGGGACCTGGAAGGTGGTGAGCGCCAAGACCGACGGCGTCACACCCGGATTTACCATTCAAGACCCGAGCGGGGTGCGCTACGTTTTGAAGTTCGACCCGCCGAAGCACCACGAGATGGCGAGCGCGGCCGACGTCATCGGCTCCAAGATTTTCTACGCGCTCGGCTACAATGTGCCGGACAACATGGTGGTCCGGTTCAAGCCGGAGCAGCTCACGATCGATCCCAAGGCCAAGTTCAAGGGCGCCGGCGGACAGAAGCGCCCGCTCCGCCAGAGCGATGTCGAAGGTCTGTTATCCGGCCTGCCTCGAGACGCCGAAGGACGCTATCGCGCCCTCGCCAGCCGCTTCATCGGCGGGAAAGTCCTGGGGCCGTTCCGCTACTACGGCCGGCGTACGGACGATCCGAACGACATCATCGCGCACCAGCGGCGGCGCGAGCTTCGCGGCCTCCACATTTTCGCCGCGTGGCTCAACCATGACGATTCCCGCGCCATCAATACGCTCGACACGCTGGTCGAGGAAGACGGCGTGAAGTTCATCAAGCACTATCTGATCGATTTTGGTTCGATCCTCGGCAGCGCCAGTTTCCGCGAGAACAGCCCGCGCGCCGGCTTCGAGTACACCTTCGACCCGAAGCCGGCCGCCTTGCGGTTCTTGACGATGGGCGTCTGGACGCCGGAATGGTCGCGTAAAGCACACTACCCGGAACTGCGATCGGTGGGGCGGTTCGAGTCCGAACTTTTCGATCCCGATAGCTGGAAACCCGAGTATCCGAATGCGGCGTTCGTGAATCGCGATCCCCTCGACGAGTTCTGGGCGGCCAAGCAGGTGATGGCGTTCAGCGACGAAGAACTCCGTGCCATCGTTCGCGCCGCCGAGTATGGCGATCCCCGAGCCGAGGAATGGGTGACGCGTATGCTGATCGAGCGGCGAAACAAGATCGGCCGCAAGGTTTTCCGGAAGGTGCTGCCGATCGACCGATTCGCCGCCGAAGGCGGCCGCCTCAAGTTCGAGGATCTGGCCGCGAAGCACGGGATCTCAGGGCCTGCCCCTTATCACATTGAGTGGAGTTTGTTCGACAATCGTTCGGAGAAGCACACGCCGATTTCCGGAGCCCGCGGTCCGCAGATTCCCGCCGAGGCTCTCGGGGCTGAATACGCCGCAGCAAACATCCGCGCCGATGGTTCCGGCCAAACCGTGACAGTGTATGTGCGTCGCGGATCGGAGATCGCTGCGATCGATCGAACCTGGGGTGGCCGTTGTGTGCGCTAGCGTGGTCCGGTTCCCGCGCGCCGGACGTTGGGAACGGCTGGTGTCGGCCGTGACCGTCGTCCGGCGGGGCGAGGGACCCCTGGCGCTGCTGCTGTCGCTTCAGGTGGCCGTCCTGATGGCCGCCTACTACGTGCTGAAAGCGGCGCGCGACGCGCTGGTGCTGACCGAAGGCGGCGCCGAAGTCCGCAGCTATGCGGCGGCTGGACAGGCGTTGCTGTTGTTCGCTGTGGCGCCCGCCTACGGGTGGATCGCGTCACGGCTGAATCCGGTTCGCTTCATCCGGCTGCTCAGTGCCTTTGCAGTTTCGAACCTGGTGGCATTCGCTGTGGCCGGCAATGCCGGCTGGACGATCGGCGTGCCGTTCTATCTCTGGGTCGGCGTGTTTAACGTGACGGCCATCGCGCAGTTCTGGGCTTTCGCGAGCGACGTCTACTCGGAGGACCAGGGACAGCGGCTGTTCGCCGTGCTCGGCATCGGCAGCGCGCTGGGCGGATTCGCGGGGGCACAGGCGGCGAGCTTTTTGTTCACCCGGCTGGGTCCTTACTCGCTGATGGGAGTTGCGGCAGTGCTGCTGGCGCTGTCTATGGGGATCGTTTCCGTCGCCCAGCGCCTCGCACGTTGTGGGCGCGAATCCGGCGCCAAGCGAATCGCAGAGCCGATCAAGGGCGCCAGCAACGGCTTTCGAATGGTATTTGCAAGCCGCTATCTGACGCTCATCGCGGCTATGGTGGTGCTGCTCAACCTGGTGAACACGACCGGCGAGTTCATGCTGAGCAAGATGGCCGTCGAGGAGGCGCACAAGGTCGCCGCGACTCCCGTAGCGCGCCAGCAATTCATCGGATCCTTCTACGCCGGCTACTACGCCTGGATCACGCTTGCCGGGGCGCTGGCGCAAGTGCTGCTCGCTTCGCGCGTGCTGCGCTGGGTTGGCGCGGGCGGCGCTCTGCTCATTCTGCCGGCCATCGCGCTCGGCGGATACGCCGCGTTTGCGGTGGCGCCGGCGCTCGCGATCATCAAGATGACGAAGGTGCTCGAAAACAGCACCGACTATTCGATTGCGGCTACGGCGCGACATGCCTTGCTGCTGCCCGCCAGTCGCGAGACCAGGTACAAGGCGAAGTCCGTGATCGACACCTTCTTCTACCGGATCGGCGACCTGGCGCAAGGCGGCATCGTGGCAATTGGACACTACTTCGCCTTTTCTCTATCTGGCTACGCGCTCGTGAATGTGGGATTCACCATTGTGTGGCTGGCGGTTGCGACGGCGCTTTACGCTCAGCATCGCGAGCTCATGAGGCCGACCCCGATCGTGGCCCCGCAGCACGGATCCCACCCCGCGCCGGCCGGTGGCCTCGCCCCTCGCACCGAGCGCCTCGTGGGCTGACCTGAGACGCGCGCTCGCGGTATCGCCTGATCGGCGCTACTCGCGGGTCTCCATGAAGTAGTAGCAGATCATGTGGCAGACAATCATGTGGGCGTCTTCGATGCGGCCCATGTGCGGCTCGTCGACCTGAATATTGAGCTGCGCCATGGGCCCGAGCTTGCCGCCGTCGCGCCCTGTGAGCGCGATGGTGTGGCAGCCGATGGAGTTGGCGTACTCGATCGCGCGCAGGACATTCGGGGAATTGCCGGAGCCGCTGATGCCCATGAACAAATCGCCCGGCTCTGCGAAATTCTTGAGCTGTTCGACGAAGACGGCATCGTAGGACACATCATTGGCGTACGCGGTAATTGTGGGCATCTGATCGGTCAGCGCCATGATCCGGAAACGGGCGGGACGGTTGAAGCTCGCGCCCTTGACCACATCGCAGGCGAAGTGCGAAGCGGTCGATGCGCTGCCTCCGTTGCCGCATACGAAGATGCGGCGGCCCGCGTCGCGCGCCTGCCGGAACCACTCGATGGCGCGGTCCACTTTGCTCAGATCGACCGTCTCGATCGTCCGGAACAGATCAGTCTTGTACTGCGATGCGAAGCTCATGCGTTGTTCAGTTCTTCCGACAATACCAGGGCTCCGTACAGCACGCTGTCGTCGCCCAGCGCCGCGGGCGCCACGTCGATGCGGGCGCCGGACCACGCGGTGATCTGGCGACGCAACTCGGCGCGCAGCGGCGGAAACAGGCGGTCGCCGGCCTTGCTGATGCCGCCCCCAATTACGATTCGCGCAGGGTTCAATAACATGATACACGCCTTGAGGCCGAGGGCGAGGTCCACGACGTAGCGCGCGACGAAACCTTCGTCCTCGATCAGTTCCTGCGCGGAGCGGCCGTGGTCGCGCTCGAGCCACAGACCGCAGCACATCCGCTCGAAACAGCCGCGCGCACCGCACAGGCACTCCGGGCCGTCCGGGCGGATCGTAAGATGCCCGATCTCGCCGCCGTAGGAATCGGCGCCTCGCCAGATCCGGCCGCCTTCGAAGATGCCTCCGCCGATGCCGGTCGACAGCGTCATGTAGAAGAGCGGCGAGGAGCCGGCGCCGGACCCGTATCGTGCTTCGCCGAGCGCGCCCACGTTGGCGTCATTATCCATGATCGCGGGTATGCCGAGCTGCTCGCCGATGAATCCCGTGAGCGCGAAATCGCTCCAACCGCCCACGTGAGTCGAGAGCGCCACGCGCTGCTCTTCGAAGTGCACGGGCCCGCCGAATCCGATGCCACAGCGGTCGAAGCCGGCTTCACTGTGCCACGCGCGCGCGATCGCGACGATCTGTTCGAGCATCCAGTCGCGCCCGCCCGCGCGGTCGGTGGCGCGGCTCTCGCGGCGGACGATTCGCGCGCCTTCGAACGCGGCTATTGAGAACTTGGTGCCGCCGACATCAATCGCGAGTGTCCGCATCGAGCAGTTCCTGAGGCGAAGCGGTTCCGGTACCGGGCTTCATGATGGTGATGGATGCGACCAGGTTGCCGAAGCGGGCGGCTTCCGCAGCGTTGCCGGAAACGGCGAGCGCGACGGCCATTCCCGCGCAGAAGCTGTCGCCGGCGCCGCAGATGTCGACGGGCCTCGCGATCTTTCGCGCCGGAACCCACTCCTGCCGTTCCTCGTTCACCAGCAGCACTCCGTCTCCGCCGTGCGTGATTGCGAGGAGCCTTGACCGCGTGTGCAGGCGCAGGGCTTCGTAATCGATCTTTCCGAAGAGCTGCCGCGATGCCTGTTCCGCTTCCTGCTGATTCGGCTTGAGCACCAGGCCGCGGAATTCAGCGATGCGGCGCCGCGAGTCGGCAATGAAAACCTGCTGCAGATTGCTCGCGAGGTCCGCGAGCAGATCCCGCACGGCGGGAGTCACTACGCCGCCGCGGTTGGTCTCCGCCTGATCGGCGACGATGATGACGTCGAAGTCCTCGACCGAAGATTGCACGTGATCGAGGATCTGGCGCTCGACGGCCGGCTCGATCGCGCGATCGTGAATGTAGTCGACGCGGGGGAGGTCCTCGACGCCGGTGTCGCTGCGGATGAGCTTGGTGTAGGTGAAGGTTTGGATTTCAGGCGACGCCACGAGGCGGTCCGTGGAGATGCCGCGCGCGGCGAGGGCCTGGCGCAGCTCGTGACCGTGGCCATCGCAGCCCGAGACTCCGGCCACCGCGACGCGGCCGACCCCCATCGCCGCGAGGTTGTTCGCCACAGTGCCACCGGCGCCCGCGGTGACTTCCGTCTCCACGACCGCGATGCGCGGAATCCCGGTCTCGCGCGACGGCTCCGCTTCCGCGGGATCGTACAGGCACCAGCGATCGAGGCACACGTCGCCGACAATCAGCGCCGACAGCCGCGGAAGTTGCTCGAGAATCTCTGCCGTCGTCATCCGATCTTCAGGAGCTCGCGCCGCAGCGCAGGCAGCGTCGCGCGGTGGCCGCCGCAGAAGTAGAAGCTCGCGCCGCCCTCGGCGACGGTACGCACGAGAATCGTCTTGTGCGGCCGGAAGTAGTAGCCCGGGTCCGTTTTCGGGAGTTCGCGATGAATATCGCCCTGAATCGGCGCCAGATCGAACACGGCTGTTGTGAAGTTACGAATCTGGCGCGCCTCCTGATGCGCGACGTTGCGCGCCATGGCGAGCGCCTTGAGGTAAACTTCGGGGCCCATAATGGCGGACCCGAAGCTCAGCATGACGCCGCCCTCGAGCTGTTCGACGGCGTGCGCAAAAATGAGGAAGTCATGATAGCTGGTGAAGCCCAGTGCGGCACCGTCGCAGTTAGGATGCTCATGGAGGATGTCATAGCCGATCCCGACGTGGATCGTGGCAGGCACGGAGAGCCCGTAAGCGGCGCCGAGCACACTCAGGTTCTTGTGAGGATAGCTGCCGCCCGCGATCTTGAGGCCGATGTATTCGCCGAGACCGCATCCGTTGAGGGCGGCTTCCGTGATCCATTGATTGAGCTCGCCGGTTTCCTGCCACAGGCCGAACTCGCCGGATTGGATGTAGCGAGCGACGCTCTCGGTGGTGGCGCCGATGCGTGCCAGTTCATAGTCGTGAATAGCGCCGGCCCCGTTCATCGCGATGTGCGAGATCCAGCCGCGCTCCATCAAGTCGATCAGATGCCGATTCACGCCCGCGCGCAGAACATGCGCACCCATCATCAGAATGCGTGCGACGCCTGACCGCCGGGCCGCCTCGAGCCGCGCTGCCACCGCCGCAAGCTGCGGATGTTCGAAGGGCGGCGGCGGATCGTCGAGCGCGAGCCAGTGATCCAGGTGGAGGTCGTGGACACGTTCGGCGAGCGGTTTCACCACGAGCCGGCTGCGGTCAAACTTCGGGTACTTCGTCAAAAGAGCTTCTCCATCAGCTCGGGGAGGCAGAGGAAGTTCGGGATGATGTAATCGGCCCCGACACCGGCCAGACGGCGGCGCTTCCATTCATCGACCACCTGGCAGTCTGGCTCCGCAGTGGCCACGCCGACCGCGACGCCGCCGGCTTCCTTGACGTTCTCGATCTCGACGTACCCGTCGCCGAAGCCGAGAAATTCGTCGCCGCGGCATTCCGCCGACGCGATGATGCGCCGAATCAGGATCTTCTTGGAAAAGCTCTTATAGTCGTCGAGTGCGCCGTAGACGCCGCCATCGAAGTAGCGCGTGACGTCGAGCAGACGCGCTTCGTCCTGCATGTAGCTCTCGTCGGTGCCGCTCGCCAGGTACATCCGGAGCCCGCGTTCGCGCAGCGTTTCGAGCAACGCGCGCGTTCCGGGGACGAGATACTTATCCGCACACACCCCGTCTCTCAGCTCCGCGATGCGGCCCCGAATCCGCTCGTCGAGCCGCTCCAGGTAGAGACGCTTGTAATCGAGCGGATCGTGCGGCGCGCCGCCACGCGATCGGATCTGATCGGCGAGCTCGATCATCTGGTAGATCGTCTGCTTGCCGGTCAGACGCGCGACAAAGTCTTCAACCGCGGTACGCAGTTGGTCTTCGGTTTCGCCTGTCTTCTGATCCAGCAGGATTTCTACCATCATGGGGACCATTACGTCCATCCAGCCGGATCGAATGAGGGATATCGTGCCGTCGAAATCAAAGAGGACAACGCGGGCCTGCGCAGCGGATGCGGCTGGCCGGAGCTGTTCGAGCATGTCCTCTCATTGTGGCATGGAGGTTAAGTCCGCGGCCGCTCCCTCATGGTCGCGGTTCTGTGAACGCCGGGATGCCGGAGCTCCACACCGAACCGCGACCGTCAGTATGCGGCGCGAATCCTGGCTTCGGGTTAGGATAGACTGATGCTCCTCAGAATCATCGCGCTGCTCGGCGCGATTCTCGCCTTTCTTGCGTCGCCTTGCGCGGCGGCGCCAAAGCCCAAGCTGATTCTCGCAATAGCCGTGGATCAGTTTCGCTACGACTACCTGACCCGGTTTCGCAGCGAATACACCGGCGGTTTCCACCGCCTGCTCACTACGGGCGCCGTCTTCAGCAACGCGCAGTACGAACACTTTCCTACCGTGACTGCGATCGGACACAGCACTTTTCTGAGCGGCGCGTACCCATCCGTCAGCGGTATTGTCGGGAATGACTGGTGGGAGATCGGCTCAGGCAAGTCGGTAACGAGTGTCTACGATGCTTCGGTGAAGCTGCTGGGAGGCCAGGGCGAGGCCGGAGTCTCGCCGCGGCGCATGCTGGTCAGCACGGTCGGCGATGAGCTCAAAATGGTGAACGGCAGCCGTTCGCGTGTGGTCGGCATTTCGTGGAAGGATCGCTCGGCGGTTCTTCCCGTTGGCCACATGGCTGACGGCGCGTATTGGGTCGAGGCCAAGACCGGAGCCTTCGTCAGCAGCACCTATTACTTCGCCGACCTTCCCGCCTGGGTCAAAGACTTCAATGCCAGCAAGCCCGCCGAGAAGTACCTTGGCGCCGCATGGGATCTCAAGCAGTATGGCGGCGCCGTCGTGCGCATGCCTACCACGCCCGACGAGAAGTTTCTGACTGCGATTTACGCGAGCCCATTCGGCAATGAGCTGATTGAAGCCTTTGCCGAGCGGGCCATCTCGGCCGAGCAGCTTGGACGGCGCGAGGGCGCCGACATCCTCGCCGTCAGCTTCTCCTCGAACGATCAGGTCGGCCACGACAAAGGCCCCGACGCGCCCGAGGTGCACGCCATCTCGGTTCACACCGACAAGCTGCTCGACAAGCTATTCCGCTTCGTCGACGCTCAGGTGGGCATGCAGAATATTCTCGTCGTGCTCACCGCGGATCACGGCGTAGCGCCTTTGCCCGAAGCGCAGCAGGCCCGCAGGATGCCCGGCGGCCGAATGCCCGCGCGCATTGTGCAGGATACCGTACAGAAGCGCCTCCAGGGGAAGTACGGCGAGGGCAAGTGGATCGTCAATCCGACCGAGCACACCTTGTACTTTAACCGTGAGCTCATCGCGCAAAAGGGCCTCGATGCGCGTGAAGTGCAGCGCGTGGCCGCTGAAGCCGCCGTCACGATTCCGCATGTTGCGCGGGCTTATACTCGCGAGCAACTGACCACGGGCCGCTCGATGGCCGACGCCGCCGGACGCCGCATCATGAACGGTTATCACCCGGTCCGTGGCGCGGATCTGGTGATCTTACTCGAACCGTATTGGATTTTCGGATCGCGCGGCACGACTCACGGAACACCTTACGTATACGACTCGCATGTTCCGGTGATTTTTATGGGTCGCGGCATCAAGCCGGGCACCTATCGCAGACAGATTGCACCGAACGACATCGCGCCGACGCTTTGCGCAGTTCTTGAGGTCGACCCTCCAAGCGGGTCCGCCGGACGCGTCCTCGAAGAGATCCTCGCGGCCGAGTAGCTCTCCACGCGAGCCGGGTTCATCGCAGGCTTCCTGACGGGTCGCGGCTCGGTATGGCCGTTACTGAGCCGCGCGTGGCAAGTGCTTCCAGGCCGTTGCGTCCCTCCAAATGAAATCGGTTACAATACCGTTCAGCCTGACGCAGGTGCGGAGAACACCATGACGCTTAGATCCACCCTTCGAACTCCCGCGATGCCGGTTGCCTTTGTCTTCGCTGCAGCGCTCCTTGTGCATGCCCAGATTCAAACCGGCCGCATGACGGGCACCGTCTACGACCCGAACAAGGCCTTGGCGCCGAACGCGGCCGTGACCGTCACGAATAAATCCACCAACACCACGCGACGCGTGACGACGAACGAGATCGGCGGCTATGTCGTGCCGTCTCTCGACCCCGGCGTGTATGACGTCAGCGCGACCGCGCAGGGCTTTCGCACCACGGTGCGGACTGGTGTAGAGATGCAAGTAGGCAAGGATTTGATCCTCGACCTTGAACTTGTCCTTGGCGAGACCACTGCGCTGGTGGAAGTGCGCGCCGAGATTCCTCTGCTCAATTCCGAATCGGGCACGCTGGGTCACGTCATGACGAACAACCAAATCGTCGATCTGCCGCTGAACGGCCGCGGCTTCAACGATCTGGCACGGCTGACCCCGGGCGCTGTCTCGCTGCCCGGAACCGGGAGCGTCAACCGCATCCGCCCCGAGTTCTTCAACGGCACGACGATCAGCGGCGTTCGCGGACGTCAGGTCTCGTATTACCTTGACGGCGCCGACACCAGCGAGCAGCACCAGGGTGGAAGCTGGGTGCAAACATCAATCGACGCCTTGCAGGAATTCAGCGTGCAACAGAACGCCTATTCGGCGGAGCACAGCCGGTCGGGCAGCTTTTTCAACGCGACCACGAAGGCCGGCACAAACCATCTGCGCGGCACGCTCTACGACTTCCTGCGTAACGAAAAACTCGACGCGCGAAACTTCTTCCTGAGCGATCGCGAGATCCTGAAACGCAACCAGTTCGGCGCGTCTTTCGGCGGTCCGGTCGTGATTCCCCGCGTCTACGACGGCCGGAGCCGGACTTTTTTCTTCACCAGCTACGAGGGCTATCGGGAGCGGCAGGGCTTGATCACCACGCGCACCAGTCCCACGAATGCGATGCTGGCCGGCGATTTCAGCGCTCCCGGATTCAACACGATTTACGATCCGCTTTCGACCACTGGAACCACGCGTACTCCGTTCGCGGGAAACCGGATTCCGGCGGAACGCCTCTCCTCGCAAGCGAAGTTTTTCAATCCGTACATTCCCACGGCGTCCACGCCCGGAGGACGTTTGACCTTCGCGCCCTCGCGCGCGCTCGATGAGGATCAGCTCACCGTTCGCGGCGATCAGACGCTCAATGACAGGCACCGTGTCTTCGGCCGCTGGAGTTTTCACGACCATCGCTTGAGCGAACCCGGCAACGCCCCCACGCTCGGCAATGCGCCGCTCAGCACGACCGGACAGAATGTGACCGTCAGTCTCACCAGCAGTCTGCGGCCGAACATCATCAACGAATTCCGGTTTAACGCGCTGTGGGGCATCATCACGCTCGAAGCGTATCTTCAGGGACGCGACTTCAACAAGGAAGCGGGTATTCGCGGCCTGGAAGAAACCAAGCGGTCCTTCGACATCGGATCGTTCCCCGACTTCAACTGGTCCGGTTACACGGGGCTCGCGGGATCATCGTTCGATCAGAGACCAAAGACGCAGGATCGTTACGCGCACGACTTCACCAACAACACCACCTGGATCAAGGGCAAGCACGTGGTCAAGTTCGGGACCAAGATCCGTTACTATCAGTGGCTCGGA
>JBOGMR010000152.1:0-7494 GCA_050746825.1 Bryobacteraceae bacterium
TCCGCGCGCGCTTGCGCGGCCTCCTCGCAATACGAAAGCGGCCCTGTTGCTTTCCCAAACGGGATGTGTCATGCTTCATGTTGGAAACCAAATGGAGATATGCCCAATGGAGATATCAAAGACAAGACGGACGTTGGCACGCTGTATCCCGTTCTGCTGAAACTGGAGCAGGGGGGTTCTATGGCGTCCGAATGGGGATCTCTGAGAATAACCGCAGGGCTCGCTGCTATCGACTGACACGCGGCGGGCGCAAACAACTGCGGGCCGAGACCCAAGGTTGGGAACAGACGGCGGCCATCATCGGTTCTTTGCGAAAGCAGTGTCCTTTCGGCGAGCATGCGTAACGCGGCCTGTACCTCCCAAAGCCGAACCGAAAGACTTGGCCGCCTTGGGCTAGGATCACCCGGTTATTTCTTCAAAACCTCCTGCCAGTTGATCACCACGGTGAAGGGCGCCCGTGCATTCTGCTGAAGCCGGACCAGAACAAGAAAGCGTTTCCCGTCCGCCGTGACGTCCCAGTTTGGCAGAATACCGGACGGTACCTTAAAGAGCGCTTTGGGCGCAGCCGAAAACGTGGCGGCCGGCGTGAAATCGACCGCCATCACAGTTTCGTCCGGAGACGCGAAGAACAGTTCCTGGCCGTCTCCTCTCCAGCGAGGATTGGTTCCCCCGGTCCTGGACACCTGCCACCGGGCGCCAGTTGAGTTTTGGGAGAACGCGCGAACGTATACCTCGTTGCGGCCCGACTCATCCGATGTGTACGCCACCCACCGCGGACTGGTCTCGGGTCCCGGACAGAACTGGGCTTCACTCTCA
Source organism: Bryobacteraceae bacterium (assembly GCA_050746825.1). Taxonomy (GTDB): domain Bacteria; phylum Acidobacteriota; class Terriglobia; order Bryobacterales; family Bryobacteraceae; genus JBOGMR01. The sequence goes on from JBOGMR010000152.1 coordinate 817, forward strand.
TTGAATTGGGTTTGGAGGAACGGCATCGCCTTTCGATCGCTCGGTCTCCCACTCAGGTTCGATAGAACCCAGATGTCGTTTTTCGTTTGTGGATCCGCTTGGGTGTAAAGCAGCAGGCGTCCGTCCCGCGAGACCCCGGTGGGGGTCTTATCCCGCTCGGATTTCAGCAGAACCTCGTCATCCTTAGATCCGTTCGCGAGCTTCTGATAAAGACTATAAGGCCCGTCACGATTGGAAGCGAAGATAACACGTCTTCCGTCCGGAGACCACACGGGATCTTCCGCGCGTCGCCGATCGGACGTTAGGCGGGTGATGGTGCGCCTCGTATCCAGCGTCCAGATGTCACGATTCAGGGGGTTCCCAGGATCTTGCCGGACCAAGGCCGACCGTTCCGCATCCGGCGCGAGGGCGGCGCGGAGGCCTGTTGGCTGTTCGGGCTCTAAGAGATAAGTTCCCTCCCGATCGTACCAGGCAAGCCGCCCATTCTGCCTAGAGTCGCTGGACCTGTAAACTAAGACCCCGTTGTGGGAGGCGGAGAAAAACCCCGAGGCAACAAATGAGCCGACTTGCTCCACTACCGGAAGGGGGTCGCCGAGGAGTTCCATTCGTCCCTGATCGAAGATTTGCGCCAGCAGAGACCCTTCGCGCAGCACGAGCAAGTGCCCGCGGCCAAGTACTGCAGACGGTAGATAAGCCGGTCCGAAAGTAGTCGCCAGCAATTGCCTCGAATCTTGCTCTTCGGGCGTCGCGTCCAGCGATCCTAAGTATACGCCGCTGTTTTCGGGAACCGAGGAACTGCGCAAGTACAGAAAATGCCGACCATCTGGGAGGAACGTGGGGAAGGCATGACGGGTTTCCTTGCGTGACTCGTCCAGAACCGTGACCGCCGACGGCGTTCCTCCGGCCGCCGAGACGCGCGCCAGCGCGCCACTAGTACTGCCAAAAATGATCACGCCGTCGCGGTTCCATGAACCGCCCACTGCGTTCGGACCCGTTGTGTAGCATAGCGTTTGCGGCGGACTTCCGGTAAGGTCGACTTTCTTTAGCTCCCCTCTTGGAGTGGAATAGACCACGAACCGGCTGTCGGGAGACCAGAAGAACGGTGCCGTGTTTGGGTTGGTCTCGGTTCCGGGCAGTTCCCGGACGTCGAGCGAATCCATGACGCGCATCCACACCCTTGGAACGCCATCGGCTCCGATCGCGGAGAACGCCAGCTTGCGCCCGTCCGGCGACAGCGCGAAGTTCCTGCCGGCGGTATTGACATTCTCAGGCAGCGAGATTTGCAGGCGAACAAGGTCCGGTGTGGATGGCTTCTCAAGGAAGTGGATGAAGGAAAGCAGAAGTGACGTGAGAAGAAAAACCGGGGCGCTCCACGCCATCCACGGGGCCGGCTGTGGCCGCCGCGCGGGGGCGGACGCAGGAGCCTGTTCGAGCAGCGCCATCGCGTCGCCGATGTCGCGCAGCCGGCGTTTCGGATCCTTGACGAGACAACGCTGCAACAAGGGCCGTGCTCGCTCCGGTACACTCTCCCAGTCCGGTTCTCTAGTCAGAACCGCCGCCAGGGTGTCCGTGACCGTATCGCCTTGGAACAGCCGCTGCCCAGTGAGCATCTCGTAGAGCACAACTCCGAAAGCCCAGATGTCGGCGCGTTTATCGACGGCCTTGCCCTGTGCCTGTTCGGGAGCCATATAGGCGGCCGTCCCGAGGATCACCCCGGCCTCTGTCGCCGTAATCGTGACCGTTGACGAACCTTTCGCCGGCGACGGCTCCGGCAAAGCCTTAGCCAAACCAAAGTCGAGCACTTTGACGATGCCATCGGGCGTGATCTTGATGTTGCCCGGCTTCAGGTCGCGATGGACGATCCCTCTTTCATGCGCCGCCTCCAGCGCATCCGCGATCTGGCGGGCGTAATCGAGCGCCGTCTCAAACGGCAGCGGACCTCGGGGAGACGCGCCGTCCACCAGCTCCATGACAAGATAGTTCGGCCCGACGTCATAGAGGTGACAGATGTTGGGATGATTGAGCGCCGCGATGGCCCGAGCCTCGCGCTCGAATCGTTGGGCGAACTGTCCATCGCAGAATTTGATCGCAACATCACGATCGACGCGCGTGTCGCGTGCCCGCCAGACTTCACCCATGCCGCCGGCGCCCAGCCGCGAAGAGACTCGATATGCTCCAACCATCTGCCCGGCGGCGATGCGACTCTCCCCCTCAGAAAGGGCGCACGCGGCTACCTGCATCGCTGGTGTATCCAGGAAACTACCGGCCTGTGCCTTCGCGGATAACAGCGATTCGACTTCGAGACGCAGCGCGTCGTCCCCGCAGCACTGCTCCGACACGAAGACGCGGCGCTCTGTCGGCGGACACGTCAGGGCCGCCTGAAAAATCTGCTCGATTCTCTCCCAGCGTTTACGCGTCATCAGTCCCTCGGCTGGAAAGCTCGCGATACAGCCATGCCTTCGCCATACTCCAGTCGCGCATCACGGTAATAGGCGACAGCTTAAGCACCTCCGCGGTTTCTTCCACACCGAGACCGCCAAAAAAACGTAATTCTACGACCTGTGTTTTCCGAGGATCGATTTCCGCGAGCGCGTTCAGAGCCTCGTCGATCGCAACGAACTCGGCCTCTACGGCAATGGTCGCGGCCTCGTCCAGCGAGATACGTTGTAACCCTGCGCCGCGCTTAAGGTTATGACGCCGGGCGTAGTCTACCAGGATCCGGCGCATAAACTGCGCGGAGACCGCGAAGAAATGGGCCCGATCCCGCCACTGCATTCGATTGCAATCAACCAGGCGCAGGTACGCTTCATTGACGAGAGCAGTGGTCTGAAGTGTGTGGCCAGACCGCTCCCGCACCATATATCTGTGCGCCAACCGGCGCAGTTCTTCATAGACGATCGGCGCTAGACGGTCGAGCGCGGTGCGGTCGCCCGCGCTCCAGGCGAGCAGCAGTCCGGTGACATCTGCGGCCGGTTGAGCCCTCATGTCGAACCATGATAGCTCTCCCTTCTTCCCTACGCCTATCAGAGTGTGGAGGATTTTATGAATTCCATCGCGTCATTCATCGCGTTGGTCACGGGAGGCTCCAGGGCATGCGTCAAAGCGGCGCGATTGGGTGGGCCATCACTGAAGGGAAGGACCATGAACATCAAGAGTCAACACACTGTTAGCGGGATGCTTCTCAGCGGCGCGCTTGTAGCAACACAACTCAGCATTCTACTCCTCATCCTCGCGCCACCCGCGAGTGCGCGGATTACGCGGATAACGGTCGCCAATGTACAGACTCCCACATTCGACGGCGTCTCGTTCGGCGCCGTTGGCCAGTACGAAAAACTGCGGGGGCGGGCATTTGGCGAGATCGATCCCGCCGATCCGCGAAACGCGCTGATCGCCGACATTCAACTGGCACCGCGCAATGCCAGGGGCATGGTGGAGTACTCCTTGGACTTCTTCATCCTGAAGCCGGTCAACGCCGTCGCTGGCAAACACCGGGTTCTCTACTATATGAACAACCGGGGCAACCTGGATAGCCCCCTCTTCCCGTCCACCGGCCTTCTCAGCCTGTTCAACGACGGCGGCGGCGGCAACGACCCAACAACAGCAGCAGACGCGGGCAACGGATTTCTGATGCGCCAAGGATACACAATCGTCGCCAGCGGTTGGGACGCGGGGGTACTTGCTGGCGGCAACCGCCTCACGATTACCGTCCCGACGGCAAAGAACGCGGACGGCTCACCGATTGTTGGGCCATCGCTCGAAGAGTTCGGCATCGACAACGCCACGACGATGACAGCCGGACTCACGTATGCAGCGGCGACGCTGGACAAGTTTCAGGCCACGCTGACGGTGCGCGCCCACTACGCTGACCCGCCGGTGGCGATCCCCATAGACGGCTGGGAATATGTCAATAACCGTACGATCAGACTCCTGCCTGCCGATACGTCGTTCACACAGGGCATGCTGTACGAGTTCACCTACTTGGCGCAGGATCCGATCGTTGCGGGCCTGGGCTTCGCGGCAACCCGTGACTTGGGCGCATTTCTGCGTCACGCCGACAGCGACAACTTCGGCAATCCCAACCCGCTGGCCGGGAGTGTTCAGGCTCTCTACTCGTTCGGCATCTCGCAACCGGCCCGCTTCATGCGCGACTTCCTGCATCTGGGCTTTAACGAGGACGAGCAGGGCCGACGGCTGTTCGACGGCATGCTCAACTGGCTCGGCGCAGGAAGCGGGATCTTTCTCAACTACCGGTTTGCTCAGCCCGCACGAACCCACCGCCAGCGTATCGGCCGCTGGTATCCCGAGCGCGAGTTCCCGTTCGCCAACCAGGTCCTCTTCGATCCGGTTAGCGGCAAAACCGACGGACGACTCCGCCGCTGCCAAACCAATGACACATGCCCAAGGATTTTCGAGGTGAACACCGACAACGAATACTGGGTAAAGACAGGTTCACTCTTGCACACGGACACGCTTGGAAACGATCTTCCCGATCCACTGAACGTTCGGTTCTATTTCCTGGCGGGCATTCCGCACGTTGCAAGCACCACGCGCGGCATTTGCCAGCAGCCGGGGAACCCGCTTGTTCCGAACCCCGCGATCCGGGCGCTGCTGTTGGCTTTGGACGAGTGGATCTCCGACGACCAGCTTCCGCCTGAGAGCCGGGTACCGCGCCGTGGCGACGGAACTTTGGTTCCCTCACTGCCGCAGGAGGGAGTGGGCTTTCCGCGTATACCCGGCGTCACGTATAGCGGTTTAATGACCACAGGCGACCTGTTCGAGTTTGGGGCATCGTTCAACTATGGCATCCTGATGGTCCTGCCCCCGATCTTCAGGGGCTCCCCGTATCCGGGGTTCGTCCCAAGAACCGACATCGACGGGAACGGCTTCGCCGGTGTCCGCCTTCCTCAGATAGCCGTGCCGCTGGCGACGTATTCAGGTTGGAGCTTGCGCGCCGTTGAATTTGGCGGGGATGACCTGTGCGACCATTTCGGCCAAGGAATTGACTTTCCTCAAACAGCAGCCGAGCGAGTGACTACCGGTGATACGCGACTCTCGATCGAGGAACGTTACCCGAACCACGGAAAGTACGTGAGCGCAGTCGCGGATGCCGCAAACGAGCTGCTAAAGCAGCGCCTATTGCTCCCCGAAGATGTCGAGCGCTACATCGAGGCGGCGGCTCAAAGCGGTGTCGGCAAATAAGTTAATGAATAACAAACCCGCTCAGATGAGCGTCGCTTAAGGGGAGCGGCCCCAGCGGTCGTGGAGACGCGGGCATACAGGCCCACCCGAAACAATTTCGCCGGCCTGCGTGCCTAGCCAAAAACGCTGTCGGATTTTCTTTCCGGAGAGGCCCGTTTTATGGGTATCTGGCGAGGAACGTTCTGCCTGGCCGCAGTCGATCCTTTTCGGCCATGAACGAATCATTCTATTACGCGGCGGTGGGTGTGGCGAGCCGGGCCAGCGTCTCGCGGTAATTCCAAGGCATCCACTCCGATGGGTTTCGCTTCAACTCCTGGGCGTGCCGCAGCAGCTCGGTCAGATAATCGAACGGATTGGCGCCGTTTAGTTCGCACGTGTGGATCAGACTCATGAACAGATCGCCTACTCCGGCTCCGTTCAGCGTCTTGTAGAAGAGTGCGTTCCGCCGGTTCAGGATGGCTTTCTTCAGAGCACGCTCGACGATGTTATTGTCGATTGGCGCGCCCGGCTGTCGCAGGAAAAGCGTCAGTTTCGGCCAGTGATTCAGTAAATAGGAGATCGCTTTGCCCAGTCCGGAATTCGGTTCCGTCTTATGCTCCGCCAACTGCGCCTCCATCCACTCATGGAGTCCTTTCATCAAGGGTCCGCTGCGCTCCTGATGAAAGCTCAACCGGTCTTCCGGCGACAGTTTACGTTCCCGCGACAGCGCATCGTTGTGATAAACGCCGCCCAGCGTCTCCAGCATATACCGGCATTCTTCCGGAAAGTGATCGACCACCTCCACAACCTGCCGTCTTCCATGCGCGAGACAGTTCGCTATCAGGGTTTCGACGCCCTTCGGCGTGTTGCGCGACAGCGCATCGCACATCTGGATTGGCGCCGGCAGTCCGTGCGCTCGCTGTTTCAGAACCTCGGCAATGTTCTCGCCCGCGTGTTTCCATCCAGTGAAGAATAGCGCGATGGTCCATGCACCCACCAAAGAAATGATGCCGCTGGTGAAGATCCCTGTCCGCTTGTCGCCCGGCTCGCGGATCAATCGCAGAATGCGCATGCTGGTATCGTCGTTGTGCATCACGTGGCCTTGCGCCGCCTGGCGGATCAACTCCTCCAGCGCCAGCCGGAGTGCTTTCGCGGCGGCCGCCATGAGTTCCCACTGTGTGGCTGCAGGCAAAGGCATTCCCAACTGGCCTTGCAGTCTCTCCAGCCGCTTAAATGGCACCCCAGTACCGTATTTCAGTAGGGCGATCATGGCGACAGCTGTCTCGTCGTACTTCGCCGGTCCGGCCGCCTCCGGTTCGTCGGCGGTGAAAACCTCCCCGCAGGCGTTGCAACGCAGTCGCTCCATCTCGAACACAGTCGCTTCCAACGGCGCGTGCCCTACGAACCTCACCAGCGTTGACGGCTCTTTCTGGCGGTACACTCTTCCGCGGAGGCACTCCGGGCATGTGTCGCCGGAATGGAGCGTAGGGTGCGCGACGG
>JBOGMR010000153.1:0-2849 GCA_050746825.1 Bryobacteraceae bacterium
GCCCAGGACGGCGTTTCGTTACTTTGGCGCTGTGCGTAGAGCATAGAGAGAAGAGCGGTCACCGCGCAGGCGGCCAACAGCGTACGTGCTTTCATAGACACGGAGTCTATCACCTTGGAGACTGGAAGCGCAGCCAGCAGGTTATGCCATGATTGAAGAGACCGGCGCGAAGATGAAGCTCGACGACAAGTACACGCAAGAACGCGGCTCCGTGTATTTGACGGGCATTCAGGCGCTGGTGCGGCTGCCGATCGATCAGATGCGCCGCGACCGCCGAGCCGGGCTGAAAACGGGGTCGTTCATCTCGGGCTATGAGGGCTCGCCGCTCGGCGGATACGATCTGGCGCTCGCGCGGGTTCCGGATTTGCTGCGCGAGCACGATATACACTTCGTGCCGGGCGTGAATGAAGAACTGGCCGCGACGTCGGTGTTCGGCAGCCAGATCTTCCAGGTACTCGGGGAGTCCCGTTACGACGGCGTGCTCGGAATCTGGTACGGCAAGGGCCCGGGCGTCGACCGCTCCGGCGACATCTTCCGCCACGCCAACATTGCCGGCACGGGCGGGCATTCGGCGGCGCTCGCGCTCGGCGGCGACGATCATCTCTCGAAAAGTTCCACCATTCCGCACCAGAGTGACCTGAGCTTTTACAACGTTGCGATGCCGTTGTTCTATCCGGGCAACACGCAGGAGATCCTCGACTACGGACTCTGGGCGATCGCGCTGTCGCGGTGGTCGGGCGCGTGGTCCGCGATGAAGATGGTGACGAATGTTTGCGACGCGGGTGGGACCGTCGCTGTCGATCCGGAGCGCGTCGAGATTCACTTGCCGCAGGGATACGAGAAGAAATCGGACGCCCGGCTGGTGGTTCCGTTCACGCTGATTCTCGAGCACGAGGTGAATCAGCGCCGGCTCGATGCGGCGCGCGAGTACGCGCGGCTCAACAAGGTGAACCGGATGTTCGGCGCGCGTGACGGCGCGTGGCTCGGAATTGCGACGGCGGGCAAGCCTTACTACGACCTGATGCAGGCGCTGCGGGATCTGGGGGTCGCCGGGGCGGATCTGCCTGCGCTCGGCGTACGCATCGCGAAGTTCGGCATGACGTTTCCGCTGGAGCCTCGATTCTGCCGGGACTTCGCCGAGGGTCTGGATACGGTGCTGGTGATCGAAGAAAAGCGCAGCTTCCTCGAACTGCAACTGCGCGACGTGTTGTACAACGCGCCGCACCGGCCTCAAGTCATCGGCAAGGAGGACGAAAGCGGCGCCACGCTGTTCCCTCCGGTTGCAGAGCTGGAGCCGGAGGACATCGCGAAAGCGCTGGCGGGCCTGCTGGCCGGCAAGGCGGCGCCGGTATCTGTGCAGCAGCGGCTGGCGAGGATTGCCGAGATCGTAGCGCGACCGAAGGAGTCGACTCCGCATCGCGGTCCCAATTTCTGCTCCGGATGCCCGCACAACCGGTCAACCATTGTGCTCGAAGGACAAGTCGCGGGCGGCGGCATCGGATGCCACGCGATGGCCGCGACCCTCGGCCACACCGGACGCGGCTACGCATTTCTCACGCAGATGGGCGGCGAGGGTGCGCCGTGGATCGGCATGTCGCCGTTCGTCGAGCGGCAGCACATGTTTCAGAACATCGGCGACGGGACGTACTTTCACTCGGGGGCAATGGCGGTTTCGGCGGCGGTTGCTGCGGGCGTGAACATCACGTACAAGATCCTGTACAACTCGGCGGTCGCGATGACAGGCGGCCAGCAGGCCGCGGGCGCGATCCCGATTCCGGCGCTGACTCGAAAGCTGGAGTCCGAGGGCGTTGCGAAGACGGTCGTGCTGGCCGAGGATGTCGAAAAGTATCGGAGCGAGGTGCTCGCGGGGAATGCCGCCGTTCGCGACCGTGACGATTTGGCGGAAGTGATGCGCGAGTTGGAGCAGGTGTCCGGCGTCACCGTCATCATCTATGACCAGCAGTGCGCGGCGGAAAAGCGGCGCCTGCGCTCGCGCGGCAAGCTCGAGACGCCGAGCGTTAGGCTGGTGGTCAATGAACGGGTCTGCGAAGGATGCGGCGATTGCGTGCGCGCGTCGAACTGCATGAGCCTTTATCCGGTGGCGACGGAATTCGGACAGAAGACGCGCATCCACCAGTCGTCGTGCAACATGGACTACTCATGCCTGCTCGGTGATTGCCCTTCGTTTGTGACCGTGAAACTGAAGGCCGGGACCGGGATGAAGAAGCGGCCGCTGCCACAGTTGCCCGAAGCGGACGTGCCGGAGCCGCGGGAGAAAGTGGCGATCGGCGAGGCGTACTCGATTCTGTCGCCGGGGATTGGCGGGACGGGCGTGGTCACCATTAACGCGCTGCTCGCGACGGCGGCCTGGATCGACGGGGTTTCGGCGATCACGCTTGACCAGACGGGCCTCGCGCAAAAGGGCGGCGCGGTGGTGTCCAGCGTGGTTCTGAGCGCGAGACCTATCGACGCGTCGGCGAAAATTGGATTCGGGAACGCCGATCTCATTCTCGGCTTCGATCTGCTCGGGGCGGCGAGCGCCGAAAACCTGAAGCGCGCGCACCCGTCTCGTACGAGGGCGGTGATTAATACGGCTGAGACTCCAACCGGCGACGCAGTTCGCGGTAAGCTGCGCCTGGCGGGCCCGGGATCGCTGGTCGATGAAATCAACCGCTACACGGACCGGGGCCGGAATGTTTTTGTGGATGCGACGCGCATCGGGGAAGGGCTTTTTGCGAGTCACCTGGCGGTAAACGTTTTTCTGCTGGGCGTGGCCTATCAAGCCGGGCTGATTCCTTTGAGCGCGCAGGGGATTGAGGAGGCCATCCGGCTGAACCACGTCGAAGCGG
>JBOGMR010000154.1:0-11487 GCA_050746825.1 Bryobacteraceae bacterium
CCTCCAAGGAGGCCCAACGCGCGACTTCGTCATGCGAGGCGGCCTGAAGTTATACGGAGGCAGCGGCGCCGTCCCAGACGGCATCATCCAGAACTACAAGTTCATCCCCGGCGAGCTGCGAGTGAAAGCCGGCCGAACCATCACCTTCTACAACGACGACATCGTCGAGCACACAATCACCGATGACGTCGCTGGCGGCGGCGACACCGGCCGACTCCGTGGAGGCCGAAGTTTCACCATCAAGTTCAGCAGTCCAGGCGAGTTCAACTTCCACTGTGCCCTCCACCCCACCATGCGTGGCAAAATCATAGTCGAACCTTGAGCTTAGCCCTGGGGCTTTACGCGGCGGGCGAACCAGATTGGCTTGTAGCGCACACGCCGAGAGCCGCAGCAGGCGCAGGTGTTCGCTAGATTTCGGAGCGGCGTATCACCGTCCCTATAAGACGCGCACCCGGATTTCTCAACAGCCTTTAAAGCGCTTTTGAGGTGCGTCATAAGGGGCCCTCGCAACGTTCCCTGGTCTGGAAATGCGCAGCGCGATCCTTTCCTACTGAGCCCGATTCGAGGTCTCCAGCGCGGTCAGGCGGTTCCGCAGGCCATCATACATCGCCTGGACCTTTTTATCGTTGATTGCGGCGACTTTTTTTAAAAGCCTTCGCACCTGCTGCGTCTGACGTCTGTTGAACATTCGCTCTTCGATAAGCGAAGGGCAACATTACGCCATTTCAAGGTCTTCATCTGTTGACCGGCTTGAAATTTAGCTCCTCATACCAGTGCTTCTGCGCCTCGGACCGATCCGCCGTGCGACCACTCTCAGGTCGCGCACCTGCCGTTACCTCACGGCTTCTCCTGACGCTATACTGTAGGTTACAGCCCGAGGTCTGCGCCGTGAAGAGATACGCAAAATTTGGGGTCCTCTGCACCGTGATTGTGGGGACACTCGCCTGGCTTGCCACCGCGGGGATTGGGGAATCCAAAACCTATTACAAGACGATCCCCGAGGTCAACCAGATGCGCGATAGCGCCGCCGGCAAGAAGCGGCTGCGTGTGGCGGGCGATGTCGAAAAGGATTCGATCGTGCGCAAGGGCCACGAGGTGGCATTCACCATCGTCGGAGAGAATCAGAAGCTGCGCGTGATCTACGCCGGCGCCGAACCATTGCCCGATACCTTCCGCGACGGCGCTCAGGCGCTGGCCGACGGCAAGCTCGGCAGCGACGGCGTATTCCATGCCTCGAAGATCCAGGCCAAGTGCGCGTCCAAATACGGCGTCAAGCCCGGCGAAAAGGTCGATCTCGAGACCCGTAGGACTTACGAGAAGCAGACCGGCAAGTCGTCCGGCATTTAAGGAAAACGCCGTATGGAAAACCTGGGCTCTCTGGCCATCCTGCTGGCCTTCTGCCTCGCCGTCTACTCGATTTTCGCTGCGGTGGCGGGACGGCTCAAGCGCAACCTCTTCCTGATTGCGAGCGCCGAGCGCGCCGTCTATTCGATCTGGCTGCTGGTCACGGTCGCCTCGGCGCTGCTGGTGTACGCGCTGCTGACGAGCGACTTCCGGTTGATGTACGTGTGGCAAAACAGCAACCGGGCGATGCCGGCGGCGTACAAGTTCTCCGCCTGGTGGGGCGGGCAGGAAGGCTCGCTGCTGCTGTGGAGCTGGCTGCTGGCCACCTTCAGCGCCGTCGCTGTTTTCACCAATCGCCGCAAGCTGCGCGACGTGATGCCGTGGGTTGTCGCGGTGTTGATGGGGACGCAGACCTTCTTCCTGATCCTGAACGCGTTCGTGGTGAGCCCGTTCCAATTGATCGCGCAGGACGGCTCGGTGATCGCGGCGCCCGACGGGAACGGGCTGAATCCGCTGCTGCAATATCCCGCGATGGCGATTCATCCGCCCATGCTGTATCTGGGCTACGTCGGCATGGTGGTGCCGTTCGCGTTCGCGATCGGCTCGCTAATTACGCGGCAGCCGGGCGATTCCTGGATTCATACGACGCGCCGCTGGAGCCTGGTGACGTGGCTGTTCCAGGCCGTCGGCATCTTACTCGGCAAGAACTGGGCGTACGCGGCGCTGGGATGGGGCGGCTACTGGGCCTGGGATCCGGTGGAGAACGCTTCGGTGCTTCCATGGCTCAGCTCGACGGCGTTTCTGCATTCGGTCATGATGCAGGAGAAGAAAGGCATGATGAAGATCTGGAATGCCGTGCTCGTCTCGGCATCCTTCTTCCTCTGCATTTTCGGCACGTTCCTGACGCGCTCGGGCATCGTCAGCTCAGTGCACGCGTTCGCGCAGTCGCCGATCGGCCAATACTTCGTCAGTTTCCTGGCAATCGGCATCGCGGCGACGATCTATCTGATTCTCGACCGCCTGGATTATCTCAAGAGCGAATCGCAGCTCGAGAGCGTCGTGTCGCGCGAGTCGAGCTTCATGTTCAACAATCTGATTCTTCTGGCGAGCTGCTTCGCGGTGCTGTGGGGCACGCTGTTCCCCGTACTCTCCGAGCACATCAGCGGCGAGAAGATCAGCCTCGACGCGGCGTGGTTCAACCGCCTGATGATTCCGATCGGCCTGTTCCTGTTGTTCCTGACGGGGGTCGGGCCGCTGTTCGCCTGGCGGCGTACGTCGATCGACAGCCTGCGGCGAAACTTCCTGACGCCGGGGATCGCGTCGTGCGTGCTGGTTGTGGCGCTGATTGCGGCCGGCATTCGCGATTTCTATCCGCTCATTTCCTTCGGTTTCTGCCTGTTCGTCGGCTTGACGGTGATCATGGAGTTCTTCCGCGGGTCGCGCGCGATTGCGGTGAAGAACCAGATGGCGTTCGCGCGCGCCATGGTTGAGCTCACGCATCGCAACACGCGCCGCTACGGCGGGTACCTGGTGCACATGGCCATCGTGCTGATGTTCATCGGCTGGACCGGCGCTGCGTTCAATCAGGACATCACCGCGGAAGTGAAGATCGGCGATTCGATCAAGCTCGCGGGCTACGAAATGAAAGTCGCCGCCATCAATGACGGGGACAACGACAACTACACCTGGCAGAGCGCGCGCGTCGAGGTATTCCGCAACGGCCAGATGATCGGCGACTTGACGCCGGAGCGCCAGTTCTACAAGACCAGCCGGCAGCCGGTCGGCCGCGTCGCGATTCGCAGGCGGCTGAACGAAGACCTCTACCTCAACTTCGCGCAGATCAACGAGCAGGGCCACGCCGTGATTCAGGCGTACGTGTTCCCGCTGGTGGCGTGGATCTGGATCGGCGGAGTGGTGCTGATTTTCGGCACCCTGATCGCCCTGGCGCCGAGCAAGGTGAAGCTGCAGTATGCGCGCACGGAAGTCGTGGGCGTCACCAGGAAACATGTCGCGGTTGAGACTTAAAGATTCTGTGGCGCAGCTTGCACACAAGTGTCTGAGTCGCCTGGCTATTCTCCTGGCGATTGCGACACTCGGCTTGGCCCAAATGCGCGCGACCTCCGAAAGCCCCGCGGTCCTTCGAGTCGGCGAACATATCGCCTGCATGTGCGGCTCTCCGGCCTGCACCGACACCGTCACGAGCTGCAAGATGGAATGCGGCTTTCGTCCCGAGGCCCGGAGGCGAATCGCAGAATTCATCCAGGCGGGATGGTCCGACCGGAAGATCATCGACAACTTCGTCGCCGAGTTCGGCCCCAGGGTTTATCGCGATCTGCCCAGCCCGTACGGACGGCTGGTGCCATACCTGGCGACCCTCTGCGGCATGCTCGCGATCGTATTTTTCATCCGGCGTCTCCGCGCAACGCCCGCGGTGGCCGGCGGTCCGGACCTCGCCCGGTATCAAGCCCAGATCGAACGCGATCTGGCGAATCTGGATTAGACGATGCGCGCCCCGAAGTTATCGATGTTGCTGCTGACGGTTGCCGTGATGTGCGCGCAAATGCCGTCGCGCAATCAGAAAGCCGACGTGCGGCGCGTGGGCGCGCGCCTTGCCTGCAAGTGCGGCTGCTCGGATACGGTCGCCACGTGCAGCATGCTGGGCTGCCACTTCTCGAGTCCTGCCAAAGAAAAGATCATGAAGATGCAGGCCGCGGGAGTGTCCGATCAGGGGATCATCGACTCATTCATCCAGGAGCACGGCCCCGGTATTTTTCGCGGGGCGCCGAACGCATTTGGATGGGTGGTCCCGTATGTGAGTCTCGCGGCCGGAGCCGTGTTTCTCATCTGGTTCGTGCGGCGGAAGCGCCAACCGAAACCCGTCCTTGTCATCGACCCGAAGCTCGCCCGGTATGGCGACGAAATTGAGAAAGAGCTGCAAAACCTGGATTGATGATTATTGTTGTCGCGTGTCTTTTGACGATCGGGGTGCTGGTGTTCATCCTGTCGGTGAGGGCGAAGGATTTGCCCGAAGCGCCGCCCGTCTCGCCCTTCCAGCATCTGGACGAGCGAAAAGCGGCGATCTACGAAAACCTCCGCGACCTTCAATTTGAATATCGGCTCGGCAAGCTCTCCGATCAGGATTATCAGCAGACCAAGCTCGATCTGCAGAAGGAGCTGGCCGGGGTGCTCGCTGAAGTCGACAAGGTGAAGCAGCAGCTTGGAGACGCCGCCGTCGCCAGCGTGCCCGCGAAGAGTAAGAAGGCGGCAAAGGCCGAGGCCGCGGCCAAGACTCCCGCTCCGATCGTGTGTCCGCATTGCAAAGCCGTGTTCCAGAGCGCGATGAAATTCTGCGGCCAGTGCGGCAAGCCGATGGAGGCCGCATGAGGACGCCGCTTCTCCTCTTCCTGCTCACCGCTGCCGCCTTCGCCATCGACGGTACCGTCATCAACCGCACGACAGGCAAGCCGCAGCAAGGCGCGACGGTGACGCTGTATCGCATGGGGGCGGACGGCCTCGATTCGGTCGAAAGCGTCCAGACCGACGCCGCGGGCAAGTTCGTCATCAACTATACGATCGAAGGCCCGCGGCTGCTGCAGGCCGCGTTCGACGGCGTGACCTACAACCACATGCTGCCGCCGCGCGCGCCGTCGACCAATGTTCAGGTACAGGTCTACAACGCATCAAAGCAGCCGGGCTCGGCGGTCGTGACGCAACACATGGTGCTGCTCGAGCCGTCCGACAAGGAGCTTTCGGTGCGCGAGAGCTTCGTGTGGGAGAACACGGGCAAGACCTCCTACAACGATCCCGACGGCGGCACGCTCAAGATCTACGTGCCGAAGGCCGCGATCAAGAGTCTTCAAGTGAACGGGACCGCGCCACAGGGGATGCCGATTCGCCGCGCCCCTGAGCCGGCCGGACAGCCCGACGTCTACAAGATCGATTTCCCCATCAAGCCGGGCGAGTCGAACATTCAGCTCGACTACAGCCTGCCGTTCACGACGCCCGGCACGTTCGAGAGCCGCGTGTTTTACAAGAACGGCGGACCCACCAGCATCGTCGCACCGCCGGGAGTCGAGATCAAAGGAGAAGGAGTCGAGCTCAAGAGCCGCGAGCCGCGCACGCAGGCGACGATCTACCAGACCACCGCGGCGTCTTACAAGGTCGAAGTCTCGGGCGCTGGAATGCTCCGGCGCTCGCAGCCCGCCGAACCGGACGAGCAGCAGGGGCCGCAGATCTCGCAGATTCTTCCCAGGCTTTACAACCGCATGTACTGGATTCTCGGACTCGCGTTCGGCATTCTGGCGCTAGGCTTCACCATCCTTTACCGGTCCGCGGCGCCGGCGAAGGCAAAGAAGTGAGCGCGGATCGCCCTGCCGTCACCGCGAGCGACGTCTGGAAATTCTTCGGCGATTACGCGGCGCTGCGGGAAATCAACCTCGCGGTCGAGCCGGGCACATGCCTGGCGTTGCTGGGACGCAACGGCGCCGGAAAGACCACACTCCTTCGCGTGATCGCCGGATTCTCGCGAGCCGGCCGCGGCGACGTGCGCATCTTCGGAGGCGAAGCGCGTGACCTGGCGACGCGCCGGCGCATCGGCGTGCTCGGCCACGGCATCGCGGTCTACGACGAACTGTCCGCATACGAAAATCTCACGCTCTTCGCGCGGCTGTACGGATTGGACGATCCGCCGGGACGTGCTGCGGAGTGGCTCGAACGCGTCGGTCTCACGCGTGTGAAGGATGGCCTGGTGCGCGAGTTTTCGCGCGGTATGCGGCAGCGGCTCGCGGTCGCCCGCGCGTTCCTGCACGCCCCCTCCCTGCTGCTGCTCGACGAGCCATTCACGTCGCTCGACGATCGCGCCATCGCCGTCCTGCAAGCGGTGCTGCGCGATGCGGTCGCCCGCGGCTGCACGATCGTCATGTCGACACACCAGCTTCGCGAGGCGATGGAGCTGGCGACGCACGTCGCGCTGCTGGTCCGCGGCAAGCTCGCACACCATGGCGAGCGCCCGCCGGAAATGCTGAGCGATCCCGGCTGGCTGTACGCACGGTACGGAGAGGCTTGAGTTGGTGCGGCTCACCCTGGCGATTGCGCTGAAGGACCTGCGCGCCGAATTCCGCACGAAGGAAGCCATCAACGCGTCGTTTTCCTTTGCGCTGGTGATCCTGCTGCTGTTCAGTTTCGCGTTCGATCCCAGCGAGGACATGATCCGCGAAATCTCGGGCGGCCTGCTGTGGCTGGTATTCGCGTTTGCCAGCGCGCTGCTGTTGAACCGCAGTTTTGCGCGCGAGCTGCCCAACGACTGCCTCGACGCGCTCATCGCCGCACCGGTCCCTTCCGCCGCGCTGTATCTGGGAAAGGCCCTCGCGAATCTCGTGCTGCTGCTCGCAATCGAAGCGGTGTCGTTCCCGGTTTTCGGCCTCTTCTATAATGTGCGCTGGACGCGGCAATTCTGGCCGCTCGTGCTGGTGGTACTGCTCGGGACTTGGGGCCTCACCGTGATCGGCACCATGTTCAGCGCGCTCACGGTGAATATTCGTCTGCGCGAAGTGATGCTTCCCGTGCTCGTCTTTCCGACGATGATTCCGTGTCTGCTTTCGGCCATGCAGGCCACCTCGCTGCTGGTGGCGGGCGAGCCGATGGCCGGAGAGGTTCTCGTGTGGATCAAGTTTTTGATAGGCTTTGATGTGATCTTTACTGCGCTGTCTGTGGCATTAGCCGAGACGGTGCTGGTGGGTTGACCTTATGCGCACAAAAGTCATTTGGGCCCTGGCAATTCTTGCGGCAGTGATGCTGGTGCGGAATCTGCGAGTGATTTTGCTTCATCTGCCCGACGATCCCGAGCAGGGGATGATCTATCGGATCCTGTTCTTCCACGTGCCGAGCTGGTTTACCGGCGGAATCGCAGCCGTCCTCGCTACCGTGGCCAGTATCATGTACTTGGTTCGCAAGGATCTGCGCTACGACGCGCTGGCGGTCTCGGCAACCGAGATCTCACTGGCGTTTGTCTGCGTGGGCATGGTGACCGGATCGATCTGGGCGCGCATCATCTGGGGCATCTGGTGGACATGGGATGCGCGGCTGACTTCCGCGTTCATCTGGACGATGCTGTACGCCGCATATCTGGTGCTGCGGACCGCGATCGAAGACCCGACCCAGCGCGCGCGCATCTCGGCGGTGTTCTCGCTGTTCGCCGCGGCCGACCTGCCGATCGTGTGGTTCTCGATCGAATGGTTCCGCACGCAGCATCCGCAGCCGGTTCTGCGCGCAGGTGGATATATCGATCCGGCAATGAAAGCGGCGGTGTATTGGAACTGGCCCGCGTTGATGGCGCTTGCGGGAGTCTTTCTGCTGATTCGGATTCACCAGGAAAACACCCGGCGGGAGATCGATGGTTTGCGGCGCATGGCGCATGCGATCTAAGAGGACCGAATGGATCCACGTAATTTCCAGTACATGTTCTACGGCTTCGCCGCCGCCTGGATCATCATCGCCGCGTATGGCCTGAGCCTGCTGGTGCGCGAGCGTAAGATCGACGCGGAGTTGAAGCGCCTGAAGAACATGATCGACGATCGGGAGAAGCGATGATGCAAAGAAGAAGCCTAATGAAAATGGTGGCCGGCGGTGCGCTGGCCGGTGTGGTGAGCAAGCGTGAAGCAGCCGCGCAGGAGCGCGTCGCGCGAGCCACACGCGGCATGCCTTCGCCGAAAATCAAAGATGTCAGCGTAATCGCGACGTCGCCGAACGGACTGCGTCTGATCGTCGTGAAAGTCACGACCGATCAGGACGGCCTTTACGGCTACGGCTGCGCCACGTTCACGCAGCGCGCCGACCTGGTGGTGCCGGCGGTGGACAAATACCTGAAGCCGTTCCTGATCGGCAAGCCGGCGGACCGCATCGACGATACGTGGCAGGCCTGCTACAACAGCTCCTACTGGCGCAACAGCGGCGTGCTGAACAATGCCATCAGCGGCGTCGATGAGGCGCTGTGGGACATCAAAGGCCGCCAGGCCGGGATGCCTGTCTACCAGGTGCTCGGCGGCAAATGCCGCGAAGCGGCGGACTGTTACGGGCACGCGAGCGGCGCCGAGATTCAGCAGGTGATCGACAGCGCGAAGGGTTACATGGAGCGGGGCTTCCGCCACGTGCGCGTGCAGGTGGGCGTGCCGGGAATGGCGGGATACGGTTCGGGCGGCGGCGGGGCGGCGGTGAAGGCGCTGCACAGCGGCCCGGTCTTTGAGCCTGCCGCCTACATCCGGCGCGCGCTGAAGCTGTTCGAAGAGTGCCGCAAGCAGCTCGGCGATGAGGTCGAGCTGTGCCACGACGTGCACGAGCGCATTACGCCGACGCAGGCGCTGCAATTCTGCAAGGACGTCGAGAAGTTCAAGCTGTACTTCTTCGAGGATCCGCTGTCGCCCGAGGACAACGCCTACTACCGCATCATCCGGCAGCAGTGTACGACTCCGATCGCGATGGGCGAGCTGTTCAACAGTCCTCACGAATGGATTCCGCTGATCGGCGAGCGGCTCATCGACTACATCCGCATCCACGTCTCGCAAGCCGGCGGCGTCACGCCGTGCCGCAAGGTGGCCGCATTCGGCGAACTGTACGGCGTACGGACGGCGTGGCACGGTCCGGGCGATGTGTCGCCTGTCGGCCATGCCGCGAACGTCGCGCTCGATCTGGCCTGCTACAACTTCGGCGTGCAGGAATACTCGCCCTTCAACGACCGTCTGCAGGAGATCTTCAAGGGCTGCCCGGTGATGAAGGACGGCTATCTCTACGCGAACGAATCGCCGGGGTGGGGTATCGAGATCGATGAGAAGCTCGCGGCGAAGTTCCCGTTCGGCGCCAACGAGCGCGGCGACCGGGGCCGGCTGAACGGCGGATGGGGCGAAGTCCGCAAGCGCGACGGGACGCTGATCAAGCAATAAGGCGGGGCAGGCGGTTCCGCCTGCCATTGGGTAGACTGAAGTCTGCCCCACCAGAACCATGGCACTGCGCCGCGTCCAATTCGCCTTGCTGTTCGGCCTCGCGCTGGCCTGGGCCCAGTTTCGCGGCTCGGGCCAGGCGGAGCTTGCCGGGCATCTCGAGCTCGCGATCGAGCCGCGGATGCCCGCGCGCGTTTACCTGTTCAAGGACGGGCAGCCGTTCCGGCTGAGTCCGGTCGAAGCGCTGATGCCGCTCAAGATCGACCTGTTCTATCGCGAGCGGCTGTGGCATAGCGGCAAGTCGACGAATACGCTCGAGGTCACCGCGAACGATCAGTCGCACTTCTTCCTGCTGAAAGGCGGCGCGACGTTCGATCTGCCGGCGGGCAAGTATCGCGTCGAGGCGTATCGCGGATTGTTCTTCACGCCGGCGTCGGCAGAGTTTGAGCTGAAGGCCGGCGAGACCCGGCGCGTTGCGCTGAAGCTCGAGAACTGGACCGGCGAGAACGCGGGCGCGTGGCTTTCGGGCGACGACCACATCCATCTCACGCGCGCGCCCGAAGACGACGCGGTGTATCTGGGCTGGCTGGAAGCCGAGGACCTTTCGGTCGGCAACTTCCTCCAGCTTCAGCGGCAGATGGACGCGGCCGTGCAGTACGGCTTCGGGCCGAAAGCCGAGGCGCGCAAACCGGGCTACTCGATCCGCTCGGGGCACGAATCGCGCACCGACTTCTACGGGCACATCAATCTGCTGGGCGGGCGCGAGATGGTGCGTCCGCTGAGCGCGGGAACGATGTACGCGAATACGGCCGAGGCGTTCCCGTATCCGGCGATGCTGTTCGCGAAAGGCCGCGCGGTTGGCGCGACGGCCGGGTTCGCGCACTTCAACGGATCGCGCGCGCACTCGACGCTGCTGATGGATCTGGCGCTCGGCAACATCGACTTCGTCGAGGTGTTTCAGTTCGGCGTCCTCAAGACCGCGGAATGGTACGAGCTGCTGAACGCGGGGCTGCGATTCACGGGGGTCGCGGGGAGCGACTTCCCCGTGCCGCTGAATCGCGCGAAGGCGTGGCCACGGTACATTCCGCTGCTCGGGCCGGAGCGCACGCTGGTGCGGCCATCCGGGAGCGGGTCGCCGTACGAGATGTGGGCGCGCGGCGTCAAGGAAGGGCGAGTCGTGCTGACGAACGGGCCGGTGGTCGAGGTCACGGTCGATCGCGCGAACCACACGGCGCGGGCGACGGCGCGGTTCTTCCGCCCGATCGAGCGGCTGGACATCGTGGTCAACGGCGAGGCCGTGGCATCGGGGAAAGGTGGAGGCGTGGTTACGGCAACACTGCCGGGCGATCGCAGCGTTTGGGTCGCGGCGCACGCGATCGGTAAGCGCGAGAGCGGCGAGCCGGAGATTCAGGGGCATACGAATCCGGTGTACGTCGAGCGCGCGGGACGGCTTGCGATCGTGCCTGCCGCGCGAGAGGCGGTGGCGAAGCGATGGGCGGCGGAGCTCGATTACTATCGCGGCGCGGCGCTGGTGTTTCCGGCGGGTGAGACGGAGAAGTTCCTCGCGCTTGGAGAGAAGGCCCTGGCTAAGTTGCGGGAGCCTTGATCCGCAGGTCGCGGCCCTTCATCTCTTTCGGTTGTTCAACGCCGAGTACCGCGAGCACGGTGGGCGCGATGTCCTGCAGCGCGCCGCCTTCGCGGAGTTTCCAGCCTTGGTCGTTGATCAGAAGGAACGGCACAGGGTTCGTCGTGTGGTACGTGTGCGGCTGGCGGGTGACCGGGTCGACCATGAGCTCGGCGTTGCCATGATCGGCGGTGACGAGCCAGGCGCCGCCTTTGCGCTTCAGCGACTGCTCGATGCGGCCGAGACATCCGTCGACGACTTCGACGGCGCGCGTGGTCGGCTCGATTTTGCCGGAGTGGCCGACCATGTCGGCGTTCGCGTAGTTCATCACGATCACGTCAAAGCTGTCTGAGTCGATCGCCTTGACGACGACATCCGTGATACCTTCGGCGTTCATCTCGGGCTTCAAATCGTAGGTCGCGACCTTGGGTGACGGCGCCAGCTCGCGCTCTTCGCCGGGGTACGGCTTCTCGTTGCCGCCGTTGAAGAAGTAAGTCACGTGCGCGTACTTCTCGGTTTCGGCGACGCGCAGGTTCTTCCAATTGTGCGCGGCGAAGGCGTTGGCGAGGATGTTATCCGGGTGTTCGC
>JBOGMR010000155.1:0-5214 GCA_050746825.1 Bryobacteraceae bacterium
CAGCGGATTCGGCGGCGGCACCACCAGCGTGGTACGCGCTGTGTTCCCGCCCAGCGCGGGATCGGCCAGAATCTTCAACGACGCGCCGACCATCGGCCGCACGCGGACGAGGAGGTCATCGCCCCACAAACCAACCGATTTGGCGCGAACCGTGAGCGTTCGGGTGTCCACCGGCAGCGCGACCGGCGCCACGCGAGGAATCACTTCGATGAAATCGCGACCGGCTCGCAGTTCCTGGCCGACCGGGGCATTGAGAGTGATCTCGTTGCGCGACCCGTCATAGCTCACGCAATTGAACGGGCCCGCGAGCGGGCTGCCACCGGCGACAATAGTCACCGCGCTGCCGTTCTGTACTCCGAGAAGGTGCCGCACCCGCAACGTGTCGTCAGTCGGGTCGGCATCCTGCGTGAGCTCGGTGATGACACCTTGACCGAGCGTCTCGTTCGAAGCCACGGCGCCGGCCGCGCTGAAAACGCGCTTAACAAATAGGCGCTGGCCTCCGTTATCGAAGAAGCCTTTCACAGCCAGCGGGAACTGCCACCAGCGACCGCCCTCGTTCGGATCGAGCGCCCACTGGTTGAGCACGCCTGGATCGGGCTCCTCCAGAAAGCCGCCGAACTTGCGCGTGAATTCGGCGAAGCTGGTGACAAGCTCCGGCTTCCCTCTCGACGGCCCGCGCGAGGTGACACCCACCGCGCCGGTCGTGCTGGTCGAAACTCCTTCAATCGGCTTGGGGCCGGCATCGATTTCTTCTACGTAAACTCCAGGACTCAAGTACTCAGGCATCGTTTACCTCTCAGGTGATGGTGATGGTTTGGCTGATTCCGAGCGCCGCCGGGATCGCGATCATGATTGTGCCCGTGCGGCCGGTTCGTTGATCTTCGGCATCGATCGGCGTCGGCGTGTTCTCCGGCACCCACCGCAGCGGCAGTGCAAACTCGCCGCGTTCATCCGTGAGCACGCGCTCCCGGATTCCTTCTGTGACGATCACGTCACGCACCCGTTCGCCGGCTGCGTCCTCGACCACGCCCCGCAACACGGGAACGTGTGCCGGATACGGATACTGCGCCGCCGGCGTGAGCACAACGTCTGTGGTAACTGCGGCGAATGCCGCCGGCGGCTCAACGTCGTTGTAGGGAAATGAATCGAACTCGATCCCGTCCAGATTGGCCAGGTAGAAAGGACGATAAAGATCCGCCGTCAAGCGGAACCGGTAATGCCGCGGAGGAGCCCCGATCACTTCCAGACGCCGGTCCAGCCTGGGATAGGCGAGTATGCCGCGCGCCGAACGGCGCGGTTGCTGCGTGAGCGGCAGCCAGCCGCCCACGCCGTCGCTCAGGTCGAGAAAATACTGGCTCGATCCAATCGGCGCCAGGCCCGTAAAATCATCGAGCAGCCGGAACGCAATCGGTGTGAACATCTCAACGCGTTCGCTGGTATCGATCCGCCAGGCCATCAGACTCCCTCCGGCTTTGCGTAATCGAGCGACCGCCGTGTGACCGGCTGCAGTTGCTGCTCCTGCTGGGAATCGACGTGGACCACGCGCACGTTGTAGATGACCGACAGCCGGTAGGGCTGCTGGACGGCGTGCCAGATGCGCGTTCGTTCTTCGAGAGTCAACGGCTCGATCGTGACTTTGAGCGCGTCGTTTCGGCCGGCGAGCCCGCCCAAAAGCTGCGTTCCGCTCAGGATGGCATCGTCATAGAGGGCCTGCATTGCGCGCCCGAGCAGGCGATGGTCCGTGAGACGGTCGCCGCTCCAGGGCGTGACCAGATAACGAAGGAGCAGCGCCATGGTGGGGCGGCGAATGCCCACGTCGGGAGGAATTTCGGTGTAAGTGCGCGGCCGGTTGCGCGCGCTCATGTCCTCGAGAACCTCGAACAGGAACAGCGTCAGCCGCGGCGGTGCAGTCTGAATCACACCCTGCAAATCGTGTACTTCGGCGAATGGCTCGTTGGGCGGTGGTGCGAGCGGGCTGACCGCATCCGTGAGCACCGTTTGCAGAGTTGCCGAGACGTCGGCGATTACACCAAAGTCAGCCACGCGCGTTGGCTGGAGCACGTGACGCGCCGTAAGGCTGGTAGCTACTTTTCCATGGGATTCAAGGAGTTTCCGATGAAGCTCTCGCCGCCGGTATGGATTTTTTCAGCCATCCCGGTGCGGCTGATACGTCCGCGGAATGAGGTGGAAACCGCTGCCGGCAGCGGGTTAGCAGGAATGTCACCCGGCGTGGACATTTTTGTCCGGTCGGCGCTGGTGCGTGGAAGGTGTCGAGGTCCTTGACGCCGACTGCAAATCTTCCGTCACAGGGGAACAGACAAGCACGGATAAAACAAGCTTTGCGTTTTACGTTTTATCTGTGCGATCTGTGATCTGTGGCGATTCGCAATGGCTGGGCGCCGGGTCGCTGCGGTATCGCGCCGGGAACCACTCGGTGATGATCATCAGCGGTCTGCCGCCGGACACGACGCGATACTGGCGCCGCAGCATGTCTTCATGCTCGCCGCCCGGGAAATGCGCAGCCAAGCCGGGTGCGGGGCCGCGGGTCACACTGAGCAACTCCTTCCAGGTTTCCAGCCGGTACTCGGACCAAAGACGCCCCATCGGTTTGTTCGAATCCAACAACTCCCGGCGAAATCCGGCCGGGAGCCGATCCAAAGCGAGCTGGGATTGCGCGTATACGTAATTCCTGCCGGTGGTCTCGCCGGACAACAGAATCGCGCGATCCATGACCGTCTCCCCCGCCTCAAGATCGAGTGCGGCGGCCGGGGCGGCGGCCGGGGAGATCGCGCCCGATAGCTTCGTCAGGCGAATCGGTTCAAGCACCGCGGCTTCGACGGTGTCGGTGAGTGTGCCGTCGTTGACGAGAAAGATTCGCTGCAAGAGCCCCAGAGATTTCGGATCGACGCCGTTCACTTGCGACAGGAATGCCAAATCGCTCTCCTTATGTAGTGTCTCCGAAATCACCAGGGCACGAGCGCCGGGCGCCACGGTTACGGCAGCTTCCGGGAGGACTGGTTCAGCACCTTGCTCAGCAGCTCCCGGATCGTGCTTCGCAACCCGGGGTGCCGCAGTTCAGGCGCGAGTTCCGCCAGCGGCTCCAGCACAAACCGCCGCTCATGCATGCGCGGATGCGGAACCACCAACCGCGCCGAACGGATCACGAAGCCGCCGTAGAGCAGAATGTCGATATCGATCGAACGGGGTCCCTGGCTTGCGAGCCGCTTGCGTCCGAGCTCCAGCTCAACCTTTTGCAACCGCGACAGCAACTGCAGCGGGAACAGATCGGTTTCAACTTCCGCCACCGCGTTCAGGAACCAACCCTGATGCTTCGGACCAATCGGCTCAGTCTCGTAAATGGACGACACAAGCTTCACCGCGAGGTCGGGCGCATGGATTCGCCCCACTGCGCGCTGGATCATTTGCTCGCGATCGCCGAGATTCGAGCCGAGCGACAGGTAGACGGTCTTCAAAACACGAGCCGCAACGCGAACTGAATCTGCCGCGCCGGAAATGTGCTGCGCACCGTGCCAAAGGCCGCATTCGACCGGTTCATCGCGTTGGCGGTATTGAACCGGAAATTGGTCTTGTTGAAAACGTTGAACGCCTCGGTGCGAAACTCGACCCGCGCCGTCTCGCGCACCGCGAAGATTTTCGTCAATCCGAAATCGAGCTGATAGAGCGGATAGCCGCGGCCCACGTTGCGTCCGGCGTTGCCGAACACCTGGCTCGGATCGGCCGGGATCACGACGTTATTGCGTTCGAAATAGTTATCGATCGTGCGCTGATCTTTCGGCAGCATGAGCGGGCCGATCAGGTTGGGCCGGTAACTGATTCCGCCGCGCCAATCGGGCAGCGTCTGAGAAACCTGAAACGCGGCCGGCGCGTCGTAGCTTAGGTTCAGCGGAGGCCCGCTCCACATATTGTTGATGGCCGTGAGCTGCCATCCGCCGATCGCGTAATCGGCCGCGCGCGGAAGCGACGCCAGATGTTTCCGGCCGCGTCCGAACGGCAGCTCGTAGACGACGCTGGTGGTGTTGTTGATGGTCTGATCGAAATCGGCGACGGCCTTCTCCGCGCGCAGATTGAAAAAAGTCTGTGGACTCGAACGACCGCCGCTGCCCTGCGCCTCGAGCGCCTGGCCGACGTTGTCCATCGCTTTCGAGTACACGAATGAATTCAGCAGATAGAGGCCGCCGCTGAGCCGCTTCTCCACGCGCGCCTGCAGCGCGTGATAGTTCGACCAACCGGCCGGGAACGTCACCGTGATGGCGCCGAAAGACTGGTTCGGCCGCCGCGCCTGGATCGGCAGATTCTCGCCGCTTCGGTTCGGACGCGCTTGGTTGAAGTCGGCGAACAGAACCAGGTGGTTCGAGCGGCTACCCACATAGCCCAGATCGACGAGAAGATTGCGGACGACCTCGCGCTGAACGGAAAACGCCCAGTTCTGCGAATACCCGCTGGGAGTCTCGCGCGGCATGTAGGAGATGTTCGCGGTGATCGGATTGAACTTGTCGGGGTCGGTGAGTCCGGCCGGATATCCATCCTGAGTGGGACGGAAGCCCGGCTGCGTGGGATTCTGCGCGATCACCGCGATCACCACCTGCGGCCCATTGATCCCCAGAATATTCCCGCCGCCGACGCGGTTGAAGTGTACATAGCTGATGCCGTAACCGGCCCGCAGCACGGTACGCGGATTGAAGCTGTAGGCCAGACCCACGCGCGGCGCCCAATTGTTGCGGTCGGGATTGACCTGCGCGCGATCCGAGATCGATCCGTCCTTTGCCGGAATCAGACGGTTGCTGACCGGATCGAAATTGCTGAGCCGATTGCCGGACTCCCATTGCGGCGTCGCGAATTCGTAGCGCGCGCCAAGATTCAGCGTCAGCTTCGGCGTGACCTTCCAGTCGTCCTGGAAGTACGCGAAGTGCATGACCTGGCGGTACTGGGCGATGTAAAAGTTGACGAGCTGGTATTCGCTGCGGGCGCCGAACATGAAGTCTGCCAGCGTGTAACTGTTGGCGTCGAACGACGAAGGATTCGGCGATCCGGCCACGCGGCTGAACTGGCCGTTGTAAATGTCGTTACCGTAGAGCGGATTCACGTCTTGAATTTCCGTGTGGACGCGCTGGAATTCGTAACCGGTCTTCATCGAGTGGCGCCCGCGGATGAAAGAGTAATTCAGCTTGGGATTGTAAAGAAAAGGATGCTGCC
>JBOGMR010000156.1:0-3152 GCA_050746825.1 Bryobacteraceae bacterium
CGCGCCGTCGCATAGTCCAGGCGCCGCGTGAAGGCCGTGAGAAGAACCAGCTTTCGAGCCAGATGCGCGTCGACGCCCTCGGTCGCCGTTTCGTCGACGACCGCGATGTCGAAAATCGGCTCGGCGCCCGATTCGCGCCAACGCAGCGCCACATCCGCCGTGTCGGCCACGGACGCTTCCATTCCCCACTGCCGCAGTTGCTGGGCCAGGATCTCCTGCACGATCGGATGGCCCCCAATCACCACCACGCGGCGCCCGCGCAGCACTTCGGCGCGCGGCGTCGGCACGTCCCCTGGTTCCCGGCGAAGTTGGACGATGGCGATGAACGTAGACCCCGATCCGGATGCGCTGCGTACCTCGATCGATCCACCCATCATGGCCACCAGACTCTTCGTAATGGCGAGACCTAACCCGGTGCCGCCGTACTTCCTGGTGGTCGACGAATCGGCCTGTGAGAAGGATTCGAAGATTCGCGACTGCGCCTCGGGAGCGATCCCGATTCCCGTGTCGCTGACTTCGATCCGCAACAGGAACGAGTCTTCGGGCGAATCGCCCGCACTCGCGCCGGTAACCGCCAGCCGCGCCAGCACCTCGCCGCGCTCCGTGAACTTCACCGCGTTGTCCACCAGGTTGAGGAGTATCTGCCGAAGGCGTCCGGCGTCTCCCACCATCCGGCCGGGCACATCGCCCGAATACGCGGCGGCCAGCGCCAGATCCTTCCTGCCCGCTCGCTCCGACATCAGCTCGATCACGTCATCGGCAAGCTTGCGCAGGTCGAACGAAGCCACTTCGAGGTCGACCTTCCCGGCTTCGATCTTTGAGAAGTCGAGAATCGCGTTGATGATCGAGAGCAGGGAACGCGAGGAGTCGCTGACCGCCTCGGTGAATTCGCGCTGTTCGGCGTCGAGGTTGCTGTTGAGTAGCAGACCGGTCATCCCGATAATACCGTTCATGGGTGTCCGGATTTCGTGCGACATGTTGGCCAGAAACTCGCTCTTGGCGCGGCTTGCGGCTTCGGCGCGCGTTTTGGCTTCGGCCAGCTCCGCGGTGCGCTCTTTCACTTTGCGGTCGAGGTCGGCCAGCGTCGAGGCGAGCAGATGGTTCAAGTGCTCGCGATCGGCCAGAGCGGTCTGGAGCTGTGCGTAGGATTCCTTGAGCCGCGCGGCCATACTGTCGAAGTCGGAGACCAGCCGCGCCACTTCGAGCGGCGCCGATTCGGCCACCTCGATGCGCGCGCTATCCCCGCCGCTGGTGGCGAATGCCCGCAGCTTGTCGACCAGGTGCTCGAGAGGATGCGTCACCTTCCCCGCGATTCGCTTGGCCAGAATGCTCGACGCGGTCATCGCCAGCAGAACCCACAACATGGCCAGCAGGTAGAAACGGCCCCCGTCCTGTAGGATTTGCCAGACCGGCTGCTGCACCACCACTGTCCAGCCGGCCTGCGCCAGGCGGGCTCGAGCCGCCAGAAGAGTCGCGCTGCTGCCGCTTCGCTCCGTGCGCTCGTATTCGAACGAGCCCGTTGTGCCTTCCGGCGCCACGTGCAGGAGATTCGATTCGCGCAGTGAGTCGAGCGGTCTATACAGGGAATTCGGTGTTGCCACCACCACGCGATTCCAGCGGTCGATCACCAGTACCTCTGCGCCCGCGAGGGTTTCGTAATATTGCGTCATCTGACCGAACTTGTCGAGGTTGATTGAGCCTTCGACAATGCCCGTGAAGCGTCCTGCGTCGTCCAATAAGGGCGCGCTGACCGCGACGATTTGGTAGCTGCCGAAGCCCCGGCCCTGGAACACGTCCGAAATGTACGGCTGGCCCGTCTTGCGCGGAACCTGGAAGTAGTCGCGGTCCGAAATGTCGTGCACGAACGAGAAGTAGGGGCGCCCATCGTTAGTGGTGAGCGGGGATGCGCCGTTCACGATTCCGCGCTCGTCGGTTACCAGCATCGTAATGAAGCCGTCATAGACGCGGTGATACTGTTCCATCCACTGATTCAGCGCGGCGCGATCGCGCTTGCCGTGTTGACGGATGGCCACCGCTGCCGACGCGACCGCACGGACGTGATAGTTGAGATGCTCGTCGAGGTTCTGCCGGATCGCCAGCGACGCCTCCTGCAGGCGGTTGGCTCCTTCGATGCGCTGCTTTAAGACGTACGTGCGGGCATTCATGATGCCCAGCGGCAGCAACGGCGTGATCGCGGCCAGCAGAAACGCGTCCACCAGATGCGCGCGCAATTGGCGGCGGCTCTCATCTACGGGTACGCCCAACCACCGCCGCACCGCTTCCACCCGAAAAAGCGCCTCGGTCACCATGACATTGAGCAACCCGCACAGCGGCGGGAGCATCAGCGCCAGCCACCCCGTGAAGGACGGCACGTGAAGAACCAGCACGTGGATCGTGACGATCGCAGGGAGACCAATGAAGCCCCAATAGAACAAGTCGATGACGAGCGGCCGCCAGCGCCGGCGGAAGAGCCCCATCGCGAGCGCCTCGAGCAGAATCGCCGGAAGAGTGTAAGGATACGGCCAGCGGATCGCGACGTCGCTCGACGCCACTATCGCCGCCAGCACTCCGTAGCCCGGCCCGAACGCCACCGCGATCGGCAGATACGCGATGCCGCCGAAGTAGAAAGTCGAGATGCCGGCCACCTTCGCCAGCAGCAGGTTGAGCGACAGGCCCAGCACTCCCGCGGCGAGCGAGATCAGCAAGCGCGCTCGAAAACTCCTGGCGGTAATTACCACACCTCTCTCACGAATAGGTGCGCGACATAAGAGTGGTCGCACGGCGGATCGGTCCGAGGCGCGACCTGTCGCTGAGCCGCGAGCGTGAGCGAGCGGTTGGCGCGCCTCACAACACGTCCCCCTTGCTCCTCGACCACATAGCGGATCGCCTCACGAACATCCTGATCCTTCCACAGCCATCGCGTGCTTCCGTACGTGCCCATCGCCTCCGGCCTCGTTCATCGCCTTCGAGCCGGTTCAAAGCTCGCTTGCATACGCCTGAAATCATTCATCACCTTCTCGGGCCCAACTTCCGCTTCTACGATCACAGGCACGTGATTGCTCCGCACATGCGCGGCTAACAGATTCCAACCACGGGTGTAAGCAGACCTCCCGGAGCGTTTCGAGCACGATCGTGCGGCTGTCGCCGCCCAG
>JBOGMR010000157.1:0-13392 GCA_050746825.1 Bryobacteraceae bacterium
GAATGGATCTTGCTCAGGTCGGGAAGGAATTGCGAGGCGCCTTCGTCCTCGGCCTCTTCGGTGAGCATCTCGCTGTACCCGATAATCGCGTTGAGCGGCGTGCGAAGCTCGTGGCTCACATTCGCGAGAAACGCGCTCTTGGCGTGACTCGCCGCCTCCGCCGCCTCCTTCTCGCGCGCAAGCTGCTCGGCTTTCCGGCGTTCGGTCACGTCGCGCGAATTCACGATGATGCCGCCCACCGCGGGATCCGCCAGACGATTCGACCCAGTCGCCTCCAGCACTCGCCAGGAGCCGTCCTTGTGCCCGAGGCGCGCCTCGATCCGGGGCGTCAGCGTCGCGTCCCCGAGCGACTCCGCGAGCGTCCCGGACACCAGCGCCACGTCTTCCGGATGGACGAAATCCAGAACGTGCCGTCCCACCAGCTCGTCCGGTTTCCAGCCCAGCACGCGCTCGATCGACGGGCTTTCGTACATGATGACGCCGTCGCCATGCAGCACCGTAATAATGTCCGAGGAGTGCTCAATCAGCGCCCGGAAGTGCTCCTCTCTGCGCCGCTGCTCGGCCTCCGATTGTCTCAGCCGGTTCTCCCGCGCAGTGACCTCGTCAATCATGCTCTCAAAGCCCCGCGCGAGCTGGCCCAGCTCGTCCTGCCGGCGAGCCGTGTCCGCCAGGGCTGTCGCGTCATAATCGGCTCGCTGGACTCCAGCCGCCGCCGCCGTCAACACCTGCACGGGACGCATCATCCACCTCGCCAGCGCAATCACCACGACGATCAGGAACGCCAGCGACAGCGCGGCCACCGCGGCTGTCTTGGCCGTCAGCGCATGGGCGTTGTGCAGCATGGCCGACTCGGGCACGTTCAGCGCCAGCTTCCAACCCGTAAGCGGCGTCGTGGCCCAATACACGTGACGCTCTTCGCCCGACATCTCGACCGGCGCCGAACCTTCCGCCTTCCCGGCCGTGTGGCGTCCGTCCTCGAGACCCGCCACCAGCTCCCCCGCGAACCCCGTCCGCAGGATCTTCCGCTCGTCCGGATGCGCGATCAGCCGCCCCGCGCGACTCCCGAGCCACGCTTGCTCCCCCAGATCGCCCTCGTCTTTGTAAAAGCGGATGTGCAGACGCTTCACGATCGCCCGGATCTGATCGAGCGAGATGTCCGTCCCGGCCACCCCAATGAACTCGCCGCCGTC
Organism: Bryobacteraceae bacterium; assembly: GCA_050746825.1. Taxonomy (GTDB): domain Bacteria; phylum Acidobacteriota; class Terriglobia; order Bryobacterales; family Bryobacteraceae; genus JBOGMR01. The sequence goes on from JBOGMR010000157.1 coordinate 1,191, forward strand.
GTGCAGCGGATACGTCACGCTCACCATCGTGATGTTTGAGCCGCCCTCGTCGAAGTAGGGCTCGGTAACGTACAGCTCGCCCGTTCGCTTCGGGCCGTTGTACCACTCCCATTTCGGATCATGAAAATCGTACGAGAGCTTCACGGCGCCCGGGAAACTCTTCCGGTCCACCCAAGGCATTGCGCCGGCGCTGTTCCAGTCTGCGCTTTCGAACGCGAGGTAACAGCCGTAGATGTCCTCGGCAGGCATCCCTCGCAACATCTCAGCCAGAAATGGAATCGTTCCGGCGTCCGGTTTCCGCCCGATCGAACGCTGTCGGGCCGCGATGGTTTGCGGCAGCATCGACACCCGGATCAGGAAGTCATCCAGTTGCCTGGCGATGGTTTTGATCTCACTCAGGGCCTCCCGCTCAGTCTCCTCGATAACCGCCTGACGCCGGTTGGCAAAGTTGTACCCGACGGTCAGCAGCAGCACCGCCGACGCAGCGCCTCCGAAATACAGACAGAGCCGCCGGGATATCGTCATCATGTGTTTCTGAATGGCGCCGCTCCGTTCAGCGGCGACCCGCAAGGGCCCCGTCATCCCTCCCGTTTTGGGTATACGAGAACTAACCTACCACCGTCGGGTTAGTTGGGCCAACTCAACCGCGCGTGAGGGCCCCTCATTTTACCTTCGGGCAGAAACCGGATTTTCTTGAGAGAAATTTTCGCCTGCGGCCACTTTCAGGTTTAAGGATCAAGAAAAAGGCTTACTGTGACCTCGCATAAACTTCAATTCTGCTTTCTCACTGCCATCGTGACTCTGACTCTGGGTGCCATCCCGGCAGTATCAGCCAACATCACACAATTCACTGACCAGACGGCTTGGATGAACGCCTCGTCCGGAACGTCCGCGATTGATTTCAATCTGCTCGCCGGCAACTACAGCAACTCCAGCGGTCTCGTCGTCGGTCCCGTAACTTTCACCGGCTACGAAGTGGGCGCCTCCTACAATCTCCACGTAAAGAACGATACCGACTATCCCTACGGATCGGGTGGCGTACTGAAAGGGCCGTCCTATTTCAATGCAGCCTCCAGAATCGAAGTGGCTCTTCCGGCCGGCGTATACTCGGTGTCCTCTGACATCATGTCCTGGAACGGAGCTGGACAGCCGACGGGCGCCGCAACATTCCAGATTCAGCTCTCGACCGGGGCCCTGCTCTATCCCGCGCCGACCCCCAACAACTTCGCGAGCCGCGGCTTTTTCGGTTTCACCTCCGATACCGCCATCACCTCGGTCTCAATCTTCGCCGCCCCGGGCGGTTCGAATATTATCCTCGACAACTTCTCGTATGGCGCCCTGGCCGGCGGCGGTCAGCAACCACCTGCGGAGACCCCCGAGGCAGCCAGCCTGATCCTGTGCGCCACAGGCGTGTTCTTCCTCTTCTTGAGGCGGAAGCGCATCCCGGAGCTGGTGGTTCGCTCGCTGTCCCCCGCGAGAGCTGAGGCGAGCTAAACGTGACGGGGGGTAGCTGTCCCCGTTGCGGCCAACACAAAGTGCGCGAGTCGAGGCGCCGTGGTTTTCTCGACAGGTTTCTCGAGTTGTTCTCAGTAGGAGTCTACCGGTGTCGCGGATGCCGTACCCGTTTTCACCGTTTGCGCAGTGCGGTGATCGGGACTGGTTGAAGTAAAGCAGAACAAGGGACGCGTGGGCCTGGCCCGGCGCGTCCCTTTTTGTATTTTCCGCCGCCGCAACATGCATCGCGGCGGCTGATAACATAGACTGAAAGTGAGCGATGATCGACAACATCCTGACGGTCGGCATACCCACCCTGGCGGTGTTGACCGGTATCTTGATTAACAACAGCAGGCTGACCGATCTGCGCAGCGAGATGCGTGCGCAGCTCAGCGAAATGCGGTCTCACTTCGATGCGCGACTCAACGACACGAGGGAAACCCTTCGCGCCGAGTTCCGCCGTGTGGAAGAAGTCATGGATGCCCGGCTCAAGCATCTCGAAGAGCGCGAACACTGATCCGTTAGTCGAACTCTCTCCGTGGCCGCACCTGTTCCGGGCCGACGCGCCCAGCGGCGATTTCAGCCTTGAAGTAATTCTCGCCGCGCACCGGCGCTCCCGCAACGCGCCGCAGCATCGCGATCTGGCCGGTATGGGTCAGTGCGTCGGCAATCGGTCCCTGGAACAACTGTTCGGCGCTGACCGCGAGAGGCTCGGCGGAAGCGAGGCGGTCGTCGAGTTTCTGGAGCGCGGCGAAAAAGCGCTCCACGTCTTGGCGCCACTCACGGGGCGACGAGTCGTGCCATGCTTGAGCGCCCGCCGCGAGAGTCACCGCCCAGTCAACCAGATCGCCAATGTGCGCCAGGATTTCGCCGGCGTTTCTCGATCCGGGACAGGCGCGGAAGGCACTGAACTCCGGAGGCGCGTCGCGAAGCGTTTTGCCGCAGCGATAGGCCAGCGTGGCGAGCGTGTGCCGAAGAAACTCGCGATTCGCGTCAACGGAAAAAGGCATCAGTCTATAATCGCAATTGGAAGGTATCCCCCGTGGTTCGATACGCCTTGCGCGTATTGTTCTTCCGCTATCGGGCAGTGACGGTGATCGCGGCGCTCTCGATCGGCCTCGGCCTGGGAGTGAATACCGCCGTCTTCGGGCTCCTGCGCTCCATCCTCTATTATTAGTCTCGCAAAAACGCCTGGCCAGCCAGCACGTCAGGCACAGTAGACGTTGTCGATCAGGCGCGTGGCGCCGAGCCACACGGCGGCGGCGATGCGCACGGGTCCGGCGACGTTCTCGACAGGCGCCATCGTCAACGGATCGACCACCTCGAGATATTCGACGCGAATTTGAGGCTCCTTCTGCAGGCGGAGCAGCGCGGCCTGTCGGATTTCTGAAACCTCGACGCATCCGGCAGCGACGCGGCTTCGGGCTGCGTCGAGCGCCTCGAAGAGCGCCGGTGCAATGCGGCGTTCCTCCGGGCTGAGCCTCTGGTTTCGGGAGCTCGACGCCAGCCCGTCGGGCTCCCTTACCGTGGCAACCGGAACGATTTCGACCGGAATGTTGAGGTCGGCGACCATGCGCTGGATGATCGCGAGCTGCTGCACGTCTTTTTCGCCAAAGTAGGCTTTATCCGGCGCGACGATGTTGAGGAGCTTGGCGACCACTGTGGCAACGCCGCGAAAGTGGCCAGGGCGAAACTTGCCGCACAGGTGATCCGGGAGCCGCATGACTTCTACGAACGTGTTGTGCTGCGGCGCGTAGACTGCAGACGGCGCCGGCGCGAAGATGATATCGACGCCGCGCGTCTCGCAGAAGTCGCGATCGCGTTCGAGGTTGACCTGATACGCCTCGTAATCTTCCGGGCGGTCGAATTGGATCGGGTTCACGAAAATGCTCACGACGACGCAATCGGTTTCGCGGCGCGCGTGTTCGATCAGCGCGCCGTGGCCGCCGTGGAGCGCGCCCATGGTGGGGACCAAACCGATCGTACGGGCGTTTTCGCGGACTTCGGCAAGCCGGCGCCGCGCCTCCGGAATCGCCGCAAACCACTCCAGCGTCATGAACGGCCGGCCGCCTGCTCCGCAGCGGGAAAACGGCCCTGCTGCACTTCGGATATGTATTCCTTCGCGGCGTCGACCATTTCGGCGCCAAGCTTGGCGTACTGCTTGACGTATCGCGGAGTCAGTTGATCGTAGAGTCCGAATGCATCGTAGCTGACGAGCACCTGGCCATCGCAATGAGGACCGGCGCCGATTCCGATGGTAGGAATCGAAACGTCCGCAGTGATCGATCGGGCGACGGCCGCGGGCATACATTCGAGCACGATGGAAAATGCGCCCGCTTGCTCGAGCGCCCGTGCGTCGCGCAGGAGATCTTCGGCCTCGCGCTCCGTCTTGCCCACCGTGCGGAATCCGCCGATGCGGTGGATGGCTTGAGGAGTGAAGCCAACGTGTCCCATGACGGGGATGCCCGCCTCGACGACCCGGCGCACCGTGCCCGCGCGCTCCGCGCCGCCTTCCATCTTGACGGCTGCGGCGCCGCCTTCCTGCATCAGGCGGCCGGCGTTCCGAACGGCGTCATCCGGGCTGACTTGAAAGGTGAGGAACGGCATGTCGGCGACGACCAGAGCTCTGCGCGCGCCGTTGGCAACGGCTCGCGAGTGGTGAATCATGGCTTCGAGAGTCACCGGAATCGTGGTGTCGTAGCCCTGGATCACCATGCCGAGCGAGTCGCCGACCAGAAGCACGTCCATGCCGGCCTGGTCGAGCAGGCGCGCCATAGTGGCGTCGTAGGCGGTGAGGACGCAGATTTTTTCGCCGGTTCTTTTTCGTTTAATCAGATCGGGGACACGAACGCGTGTTGGAGTCTGGGACATGCTTTTCTCCAGTGTAGCGGCGTTGGGATTGTCAGGCCAGCAGGCCTGTCCTATCGCGGGGCGAATTTCTGGACGCGCCAGTTTTTGATCTCGGCCACGTAGACGGCGCCCGCGGAGTCGACTGCGATATGGTGCGCGAAGTCGAACTTGCCGGGCGCTTTGCCAAACGAGCCGAGCACACCGAGAATCTGGCCGTCCAGATTCAGCTTGAGTACGCGGTTGTTGAGACCGTCCGCCATGAAGATCGAGTTATCGCGGCGCGAGTAGGCGAGGCCCCACGGTGCGCCGAGTCCGGTCCACTTGCTCAGAAACTTGCCGTTCGCATCGAAAACCTGCACGCGCTCGTTGGTGCGGTCGGCGACGTAGACGCGGCCGCGCCCGTCGAGCGCCACGTCATGCGAAAGATTGAACTCCCCGTCGGCGGCGCCCTTCTTCCCCCAATGCGTCAGGTATTCACCGTCGCGGTTGAACTTGATCACGCGCGAATTGACGTAGCCGTCCGAAACGTAAAACTCCCCGCCTGGCGTGAAAGCGATTCCGGTCGGCTCGTTGAATTCGTATTTGCTGTCGTTGTTGCCGGGAGACCGGCCGAGCACCATCTGCACGCGGCCCTGGCGGGTGTACTTCACGACGAGGTGACCCTTCACGTCGATGCCCCAGACGTTGCCCTCGTCGTCGACTTTGATGCCGTGCGACGACTTGACCACAACTTCAGGCCAGCCCTGGATAAATTTTCCATCGCGGTCGAATTCCATGACGGGATGAAGGCCGCGGTTGAAGACCCAGACGTGGTCGTCTTTGTCGACAGAGACGCCGGAGCACTCACCGAAATTCCAGCCGGGCGGGAGCTTGGGCCAGTCTTTGACGAGCTGATGGGGGAGGGGCGGTCCGGATTTTAGCTCGGCGGCGGGCGCGATGGAAACGGCAGCGGCCATAAGGGAAACCAGGAGGCGTTGCATGGCGTTCAGCGTATTGCGATGCGGCGGAGAAGTCAACCGCGCACCGGACACGAGTGCCGCGCCACGTCTACGCGCTGCACAAGGCAGTGAGGGTGCGGACATTAACGACGGTCTCCAGCGCGCGAACAGTGGCTACGATTTTCTTTGCCTTCTCGACCGGAAACTTTGCGAACGCAGCGCAATCGAGGAACTTGGCAGCCACCTCGTCATAGCTCATCGGATTCGCCGGGCTTCCCTTCCCGAAGTCGGCGCGGCCAGTGATCGTCCGGCCCGTCCCTGAGTCGAATCGCGAGGATTGTCGTCATCTTGTTATTGCCGGCGGCTTCGGCCTCGGGATGCACGCCGAAATGAACGCGGCGGATCATGCTCTGCACCTCGGGCCGTGTGACCACGGCATCGGTGAACTCGGCGAGGCCTGCTTTTCCGTACAACAAAAGCGCGGCCATCGAGAACTCCATGCTGAACTTGGCTTCGAGGCCGGTCGCCGGCTGGTGGTGAATGAGCGCATTCGGCATGTTACGGTTCGTGCCGACGTCGACGCGTTCCACGTCCTGCGCGCGTATGTTATTCACGCGGATCAGCCGGAGCATTTCGGTCATGCCCGGGTGCGTCAGCGACCCGCAAGGGTGCGGTTTGATCGAGACTCCGGGATCGAGAAATACCCACGGCTTTCCGAGCTTGCCCGCGATGGCTGCGGGGTCGAAGCTGCCTCCCGCGGCGCGAAAGAAGCCACGCGGGGCTTCGAGAATCTCGCCGGTCGCGGTCCATCCCAAAGCGACCAGATCGGCTGCCACGACACCGGCCTCCGCGGCGCGCCCGGCGTGGAACGGCTTGGTCATGGTCCCGAAGTTTTCGCGCAGCCCGGCCGCCTGGCTCGCGGCGACGGCGAGCGCCCGCGCGGTTCGCCCCGCATCGAGGCCGCGAAGCTTCGCCGCCGCTGCAGCCGAGCCGAACGAGCCCACGGTGCCCGTAGTGTGGAAGCCTTCCTCATAATGTCTCGGCGAGATGGCTTCGGCGATTTTCGATTCGACTTCGACGCCGACATGATACGCCAGCATCAGCTCCCGTCCGGACCGGCCGCCGGTCTCGGCGATTGCAAGCGCCGGCGGAAGCGCGGGCGCCGTCGGGTGCGTCAGCAATCCATACTGCCGGTCCTTGCCGATGGCGAGCTGCGTGTCGTCGTAGTCGTCCGCATGCATGGCCAGGCCGTTCAGGAACGCGGCGAAACGCGGGGGCGCTTTCATCGAAGCGCCGATCACGGTCGCACCTCCTGAGGCCAGGCCGAGCGACTGTACATACGTCCGGCTCAAATCGCCCGTGGCGGCTACGGACCCCGAAAGCGCCAGGCCGATGCCATCGAGGATCGATTTCTTCCCCAGCTCGATCACCTCGGCGGGCAGGTCGCGGTAGCCGGTTTGAACGATGAACGACGCCACGTAGCCGGTCAGGCCTGCAGAGGAGTTGGCGTTGTTACCCGAGCGGCTTTGTGCCCGAAGCAGCGCCTCCGGCGCCGTCAAACACCCGGCGGCCGTGGCGCGAAGGAACCTACGTCGGCTGGATGGCATCGCTTATATTGTACGGGTTGCCGGGGGCGCAAGATCCGGGGGGCGTTTTTAGGGCGTTTTCCTACCTTGACACACCCTTGACACACCCGTTAACAACCTGTTACAGTCATGTTCTTTATTACGGTTACACCCAACCAGGATCGAGGGTGCACCCGTCAGATGTGCCTTAGCCGCCAGCCGATTTCTCCTCGGCGCATCGCGGTTAATAAGGAGAACCGGGACCGGCTCCCTCGGGCGAGAGAGCGGATCAATCGGTTCTCAGGCACGACGGACTCCGATCCCGCAACTTGAGGAGCACATGAAACAGAAATACTTCATTGTTGTCCTGGCTCACTCGATTCACGGACGGTTGCGTCGCATTCAGGTTCCGTATCAGGCCGTATGGGCCATTCTTGCGCTGGCAGCGCTGGGCTGTTTCTCGGTGTTCGGCATGGCTTCAAGCTATGCGCGCATGGCCTGGAAAGTCGCCAACTACAATGCGCTCAAACGAGAAGCGGAGGTTCTTCGAGACAAGTATCAGAACCTCCAAAGAGCCATGAACCAGACCGATCAGCAGCTAGCGACGCTGAAGCTGTTCGCTACCGAAGTGTCGATCGCGTACGGAATCAAACAGAAGCTCGAAGGCCCGGCCGACATCAGCCCTGAAGCGCGCCTGGTACCTACATTCTCTGAAACCCTCGAAGAGTACAACGCCCTGAAAACCACAACCTTCGCCAGGTTCGACCGCAACTACATGAGGCGATGGCACACGAACACGCAGCCCAACATCTGGCCGGTCGACGGTGTGTTGATGGGTCCGTATGGGCGGCGTAACGATCCGTTCTCGGGCGAAGGCGCTTATCACACGGGAGTGGATATTTCTGCACCTGCCGGTATGCTGGTGAAGTCGACAGCAGATGGCATCGTGACCTTCGCGGCGTATAGTGGAGGGTACGGAAGGTTGGTGGTGGTGGATCACGGCGGTGGCGTCGAAAGTTACTATGCGCACCTGTCACGGTTTGACGTGATCGCAGGGCAGGAAATCCGGCGCGGCGAATCGGTCGGCCGCGTGGGAAGCAGCGGGCGCACGACCGCGCCGCATCTCCATTACGAGATTCGCATCGGCAGCGCACCGGTGAATCCTTACCGTTTCCTGGCGAAGGCGACGGTGGTGGCAGCAGCAGTCAAAAAAGACTTTCCATTCTAGAGAGCACCCTCATGAAAACAAGAACGCTTCGGCTTCTGGCGGTGATGGCGGGAGTCATTTTGTTGACCTCCGCCTACACTCGAATTCCGGCCTCCGGCGTGATGGCGCAGGCGGCCAACGCTTTTCTCAGCTCGCTCACCGCCGATCAGAAGGCGAAGGCGACCTTCAAGTTCGACGATGACGAGCGCCTCAACTGGCACTTCATCCCGAAGGTGCGCAAGGGACTTCCGTTCCGCGAAATGTCGTCGCACCAAAAACATCTGGCGAGCGCTTTGTTGAGCGCGGGATTGAGCCAGGCGGGATATATCAAGGCGACGACCGTCATGAGCCTCGAGGATGTGCTGCGGATCCAGGAGAAGGATGCCGGCGAGCGGCGCAACGCCGAGGGGTACTTCTTCAGCGTGTTCGGTGAGCCGGGCGATAAAGGCACTTGGGGATATCGTGTCGAGGGCCATCATCTCGCGCAGAACTTCACCATCGTGAATGGCAAGGTGGCGGATTCACCGACATTCTATGGCGCCAATCCGGCTATGGTGAAGGACGGGCCGCGCAAGGGCCTGCGCGTGTTGGCACGAGAGGAAGATCTGGGGCGCGAGTTGCTGAACGCGCTCGACGAAGGGCAGAAGAAGGTGGCGGTAGTCGACAAGACGGCGTACAAGGACATCTTCACGATGGCGTCGCGTAAGGCTGCGCTCGAGAACCAGCCCAACGGACTTTCGGCCAGTAAGATGAACTCGAAGCAGTACGCGATGCTGATGGGCGTGATCGAGGAGTACGCGGGAAACATGCCCGACCAGCTCGCGCAGGCTCGCATGGAACAGGTGAAGAAGGCGGGTAAGAACATCTTCTTTGCGTGGGCCGGCGTCGCTGAGATTGGCGGCCCGCACTACTATCGCGTTCAGGCGCCGTCGTTCCTGATCGAGTACGACAACACCCAGAACAACGCGAACCACATTCATTCCGTCTGGCGTGACATTAACGGCGATTTCGGCATGGACCTGCTGAAGCAGCACTACCAGACCAGTCACAAGTAGGACACTGACTGCGCCGCGGTGCGTCAGACGGTTTCGTCTGCCCTCTGGAGTTCACGACCGTGAGTCAGCCGTTAGTGACCTTAATTCGCGAGGTTGTGCACTTCGAAGTGGAAGCGATTGGGCGGCAATAGCGATGGAGCTTCCTGCGACAGGTTCGCCCACGTGTGGTACGCCGTATCCGCCACCGAAGAGTTCAGGTAAAACAAGAACTGGTTCGAAAAGCAGTTGATGGGCGGTGGCTGGCGGAACGTCAAGCGCAGTCCCACGGCTTGCTCCAGCGTGATTCCACTCGCCGCTACATGCTTGTCGACCAGGAGTGTGACGAAGCTGCTTCGTCCCGCATGAGGCCACACATCCGGATGCAGCAGCGGGCGCAGGAACTCGCTCGAGTCGAATGTGATCTCGCACTGGCGGATCCACTCCAGGATCGAGTCGCCCCACTGCCAATGCGATAGCAACCCGAAGTAGCGCTCGGCGAGGTGGAGTGCCAGATCAAATTTGCGTTGCTCGAAATCGCGCAGCGCCTTTCCCAGATTTCCCGCGCCTTTCTCAGTCTCAGGCGCCGGTACCAGATCGTCGGCTTCCAGCATGCCCGCGGCGACATCCACTACTTCGTCGATGGTGGTTCCGCTCTGCGACGTCGATACCAAAAGGGGCGGCAATTCATGAGTTGCACCTCCCGGTATCGCGATATATCTCCGGTCATCCATAATTCCCCCCACCGGGTCCCGGCTTGCGTCGGACCTTCTCCTACACTTATCGACGCAAAGCAACCCCTGTTGTTCCAAAATTATTGCATGGGTACCCTGCAACACGGAAGAAGATTTTATTGATCGCGACGATCGTGTTATCCTGCCCCTTCATGCCGGACTACTCGATAGGGCTCGATCTCGGTGGTACTAATCTAAGAGCGGCAGCGGTCGACCGTTCAGGCCGGATCATTCAAAAAGTCGCGGGCGTTACCCAACTTTCCGCCGGGCGTGAAGCGGTTGTGGAGGACATGGTCGCGGCGATCCGGAATCTCGAGAAGTCGACCGGTAAAGGCTTGGCGGGCATTGGGATCGGCGTGCCCGGCTTCATTATTATGGACAAGGGCCTCATTACCGATTCGCCGAATCTTCCCGGATTCGAAGATTTTCCGATTCGCGACGAGATGTCGCAGAAGCTCGGCAAGCCGGTGATCCTCGAGAACGACGCGAACGCCGCGGCGCTCGGCGAGAAGTGGATGGGCGCCGGTCGCGAGGTCGACGACCTGGTTCTGCTGACGCTGGGAACGGGCATCGGCGGCGGCATTATCGTCGCCGGAAAAGTGCTGCACGGATTCGTCGGGATGGCCGCCGAACTCGGTCACACGACGGTGAATCCGACCGGCAATCCGTGTGGGTGCGGCAATCGCGGGTGTCTCGAAAAGCACGCGTCGGCGACGGCGGTGACCGCGATGGCGAAGCTCATGGGGCTTGGCGACAACGTCAGCTCCGAGGCCGTGTACAAACTGGCGGCGGACGGCAACGAGAAGGCGCGCGCGATTTTCAAGACGATGGGCGAGGCGCTCGGCATCGCGATCGCAAATCTCGTGAGCATCTTCAACTTTCCTTTGTACCTGCTGAGCGGCGGAATGCTGCCTGCCTGGGACCTGTTTGCGCCGGCGATGCTCGACGAGTGCCGGCGCCGCTCGTTCGTATTCCGCGCAACCAAGCCGCGCATCGACAAGGCGATTCTGGGCAGTGAGGCCGGCCTGTTCGGCGCGGCCTGCCTTCCATTCCTGACGAGCGACGGGCGTGCGCCCAGCCACTAACCCTATGTACCTCGGCATCGACATTGGAACCGGAGGGAGTCGTGCGCTGGTGGTGGAACCCGGCGGCAAGATTCGCGGCGCGCACACGGCGGCGCACGAAGACATGCGGATGGAGCACCCGCTATGGGCCGAGCAGCGTCCCGAAAACTGGTGGGACGCGGCGGTCGAGGCGATTCGCGGAGCGCTGGCCGCTGCCGGCGTGAAGGGAGCGCAGGTTCGCGCCCTGGGTCTTTCGGGCCAGATGCACGGACTGGTGCTGCTCGACGCGAACGGCGCCGTGATCCGGCCGTCGCTGATCTGGTGCGACCAGCGCAGCCAGCGCCAGGTCGATTTTGTCAATCAAACAATCGGCCGGGAGAATGTTCTGGCGCATACAGCCAACCCGGTGCTCACCGGATTCACCTTGCCGAAACTGTTGTGGGTGCGCGATCACGAGCCTGCGTCGTTCGAGCGGGCGCGGAAGATGCTGCTTCCGAAGGACTACGTCCGGTACAAGCTGACCGGTGAGTACGCGACGGAAGTGTCGGACGCTTCGGGTACCGCCGTGTTCGACGTGGTCGGGCGGAAGTGGTCCCTGCCGATGATGAACGGGCTCGGACTCGATCGCGGCCTTCTCCCGGCGGTGTACGAATCGAACGACGTGACGGGCCAGATCACATCGGCAGTCGCGGAGCTGACCGGCCTCGGGGCAGGTACGCCCGTCGTCGGAGGCGGCGGCGATCAGGCGGCCAGCGCGGTCGGCAACGGCATCGTCGAGCCCGGCATCGTCTCCTGCACTCTCGGCACTTCGGGTGTCGTGTTCGCTCACATGGACAGCGTCGCGTACGATCCGCAAGGGCGCGCACACACGTTCTGCCACGCGGTGCGAGGCAAGTGGCACGTGATGGGCGTGACGCAAGGCGCCGGCCTCAGCCTGCAATGGCTGCGGAACCAGCTCATGCCGGGCGTGAGCTACGACGCGATGACGGCCGAGGCCGCGCAGGCGCCCGCGGGATCGGATGGATTGTTCTGGCTGCCGTACCTGATGGGTGAGCGCACGCCGCACCTCGACGCGACGGCGCGCGGCGGCTGGGTCGGGTTGACGGCGAAGCACACCCGCGCGCATCTGATTCGAGCGGTCGTCGAGGGCGTTTCGTATAGCCAGAAGGATTGCCTCGACATCATCGAACAACTCGGCGTCGCGCCGCGATCGGTCAGGGCGTCCGGTGGCGGCGCGAAGAGCGCGTTCTGGCGGCAGATGCTTGCGGATGTGCTCGCAAAGCCGGTGGTGACGCTCGAATCGCAGGAGGGATCGGCGT
>JBOGMR010000158.1:0-6271 GCA_050746825.1 Bryobacteraceae bacterium
CACCGTGGGCATGCTACTTCCAATAACCCCACCACAGCCCGTAGGCCAACGCTGCCACGCCGCCGAAAACAGGGAACGCCGCTATCGCCGCGGCTAGTCGCGTCACGAAGCCCCAGCTCGATGGCCAAAAGCTGATCGCAAGCTGCGGAAGAATAATCGCAATGAGAGCCGGAATAGAGCCGTGGATACACCACGGACAATGCCGGCCAGTAGCGTTGTGGATGTTACATGCGACCGCGCCGCCGTTCCATATCGAGTGGCAGCCGCATTGAAACACCAGCGCGCAAAAGTTGATGAAGAACGCGCCGCTGATCGCCGCCGCAATCGCAAAGATGAAAGTCTTCTTGATCACATCGGCCGTGTGTCAAGACTTGGCAATCGGAGCCAGATCGCGACTCGAAATAACGCGGTCGATCATCCCATATTCGACCGCCTGCTCCGGTCCCATGATGTAGTCCCGATCGACATCGCGAGCCACGCGGTCGAGCGGCTGCCCGGTGGATTCGGCCAATATCTGGTTGAGGGCCTCGCGCATCCGCAGAATCTCGCGGGCGTAGATATCGATGTCCGTCGCCTGTCCGGCCAGGCCGTGCATCGAGGGCTGATGAATCATGATGCGCGAATTCGGCAGGCTGAAGCGTTTGCCTTTCGAGCCCGCCGCCAGCAGAACCGCCGCCATCGACGCCGCCTGCCCAACGCAGATCGTGACGATGTCCGGTTTCACAAAGCGCATCGTGTCCAGGATGGCCAACCCCGCGGTGATCGACCCGCCGGGCGAGTTGATGTAAACGGATATATCTTTCTCGGGGTCCTCGGCCTCGAGAAACAGCATTTGCGCGATGATCAGGTTGGCGATGTTGTCATCGACCGGCGTGCCCAGGAAGATGATGTTTTCCTTCAGCAAACGCGAGTAAATGTCGTAGGCACGCTCTCCTCGCGAGGTCTGTTCGACTACCATCGGAATCAGAACGGACATAGGTCGTGATCCGGCCTCTACCGGATTCGGCAGTCAATTACTTCTTCCGGACCAGGCTCTTTCTCAATCGCGAGTTCTTCTCCGCGCCGGTCTTGGCCGCCGCAGCCTGGGCGTCGATTTCCTTCGCGATGTCCAGAATCGTACTCTGCCCCAAAGAATCCATGATACGCGAATGGAGCGGCCTCCAGGAGTCGAGCGCCCAGGGAATGCGATTGGCCGAGTCCGCGATGGCCGGGCCATCCATCGCTTCGACGATCTGCAGCAGCTTGATTTGCCCCGCCGGCATTCTCAGGCAGAAGCCGCCGGAAGGGCCGCGAACCGAACGCAGCATACCCTTGCGAGCGAGGTCCTGAAGGATCTTCGCGAGAAAATGACCGGGTATCTGCTCCGCCTGCGCTATCGTACGAGTCATCGCGTACTGGCCCTCGGGCTGCCGGGCCAGATAGACGAAGGCGCGGATCGCGTACTCAGCCGCACGCGAATAGAGCATGAACGTCCTTATCGTAACATCGGATCTGCATTCGCACACTACACCCGTTGTGCGGCGGCTCCGTTTGGAGCCCGTTCAGCAGGGGTCCGGTCTGAACAATGCACTCCATGAACCTCTACGTTTCTTCGTATTGTATTTCCCCAGTACTTCCCATACAATATGTCCCAGCCAGCTCGTCCTCGCGACGGCTGTGAAGTCATTTCAGGGGAATCTATTAGGGGGAGATTATGCGCCGTTGTAACTTTCTGATTGCGGGACTTTGGCTCGCAGCACTCGGGACAACAGTCGCGCCTGCGCAATCCATTTACGGCACGCTGACTGGAATCGTTTCCGACCAGTCCCAGGCGGTGATCGCTAAAGCGACCGTACGCCTGCGCGACCAGCAATCCGGCTCGCAACGCGAAGCCATCACTAACGCCGAAGGATACTACTCCCTCGTCTCAATTCCCCCCGGGGCCTATCAACTGACGGTCACCATAGCCGGATTTGAAACATACACCCAAAGCGGCATCGCCATCCTCGGCGGCGACAAGATCAACTTGAACGTGGTGATGAAGGTCGGGAACACCCAGAACACCGTCGAGGTGAGAGGCGACGTGGACCTGGTAACCCCCGTCGACTCGGGGGAGAAATCGGATCGGCTGACGGCGAAAGAGCTCGAGAACTTCATTCAGGTGGGCACGAATGCGGCTGAGTTCATCAAGATCATGCCGGGGTTCGCCATCAACAACGGCACGTCGAATATGGCGAGCTACCGCGGCGAGAGTATGGGGATCAACGGCAATGGCGATGGAGGAAGCCAGAGCCCGCTCAACAACGCTTATTCTTATAACGGATTGCCCACCAATTCTCTCGATATCACGGCCGACGGCGCCCACGTCTCCGACCCCGGCTGCAATTGTGCAACGCCCGTCAACCCGAACTCGAACATGATCTCCGAGTTCAAGATTTCAATCTCGAACTTCAACGCGGAGAGCCAGAAGGGACCCGGCGTGATCAGTTCGGTCGCCAAGAGCGGCGGACAGCAGTATCATGGATCGGCGTTCATCACGGCCAAGAATGCGGTGATGAACTCCAACGACTGGCTGAACAACTACAGCCGCGTCAAGCGGCCGGAAACGGCGTATTACTTCCCGGGAATGACGCTCGGTGGGCCAGTCAAGCTGCCGTTCACGAACTTCAACAAGAACAAAGACAAGCTGTTCTTCTTCACCGGGATTCAGTATTACTTCCAAACCCAGGACACCGGCTTGCTGCGATCTTCGGTGCCGACCGAAGGCATGCGCAACGGCATCTTCACGCCGGAAGAACTTGCGAAGATGGGCCGCATCACCGCGTCCGGCGCACCCTCCAACCCGCTAAACGCGCGCGGGCAGACCACGTTCCCCGGCAACATCATCCCCGCCTCACAGTTCGACCCCAACATGAAGGCGTTGTTGAAGAACTATCCGATGCCGAACGCCGATCCGGATTCTACCGGCGGATACAACTACGTGGACCAGTTGCAGTTCCGCCAGAACAACGTACAGTGGATGTCGCGCGTCGATTACAGCGTCAGCGACTACACCAAGGTTTTTGTCCGTTACAACCTCCAGCGCGAGACGCAATTGTTCCCCATCGGACTCTGGTCGAGCAGCCGAACCCAGCAACTTCCCTACCCGAGCCGGATTCAGGGCAATAACAGGTCAGACTCGGTCACCGCGGGGGTAACGAAGGTGCTGAACCCGTCCATGGCTAACGAGTTCGTCTTCGGCTACACGTTCATCGGGTTCCCCAACGTCTTCGAAACCCCGGAAAAGGTCGACCGGAAATCTGTAGGCTTCAACGTTCAGGGCCTGTTCAAAAATGGAGTCGCTCAGATTCCGAATATCGGCGCTTCGGGCGAATTGGCCGGCATCGGGACGAACGGCGGCTTTGAGGTGGGCGGACCGGGACGCGGCCTTTATGCCAACAAATTCATGCCCAGCCTCAGCGACACCGTCTCAAAGATGTGGCGTACCCACACTTTCAAAGCCGGCTTTTTCTGGGAATGGATTCGCAATTCGCAACCCGCCAGCAATAACACGCAGGGTGTGCTGAGTTTCAACAACGGCCAGTCGAACTCGATGGGCAACGCGTACGCCGATCTGCTGATCGGGAATCTGAACTCGTATAACGAGACGTCGTTCAACCGCATCAACGATGTTGCGTACAACACCTACGAAGGCTTTATCCAGGACTCCTGGAAGGTGACCCGCCGCCTCAGCGTGGAGATCGGTCTTCGTGTCACACACTTCGGACCCTGGTACGACTACATCGGTTTCGGATTCCCGGTGTTCGACTACTCGAAGTACAGCCCCAGTTGCAGACCGACCGACTACTGCGGATTCCTCTGGAACAAGCGCGACCCATCTGTCCCCCTGGGTGGTTTCCCGACCCGGTTCCTAAACTATCAGCCCCGTATGGGCGTGGCCTATTCGCTGGGGAACAACACGGTGCTGCGCGGCGGTTGGGGCCGCTACTACTATCACTCGGCGCAGTTCACAGCGGGGCTGAACGTTTCGAGCGGGATGCAGACCGTGACGCGCTCTAACAACCAGGGAATCGGCGGGAACACACCGCTGCGGGTTAGTGACATCGACAGCATTGACTACGCGACGACCGCGCTCGCCGTCGGCGGGGTGAGCCGCACCGACGACAGGAGTCCCTATACCGATAGCTACAGCTTCACCATTTCGCAGCGGGTGCCATGGCACGGCCTGCTCGAAGTGGCTTATGTCGGCAATCAGAGCAAGGACCTGTTAATCCAGAACGGATGGCGCGCCGACATTAACCTGGTTCCGCCCGGAGCCATGCTGGCGAACAATAATGACGGGAGAGACCCCAACAGCCTCACCGCCGACAACTTCCGTCCGCTGAGGGGCTTTAGCGGCCTGCCGCTGGCGAACCACGGAAGCTACGCCAACTACAATTCGTTGCAGGTGAAGTACATTCGCACTCGCGGGAACGCGATCATCAACGCGAATTACACGTACGGAAAGGCTATGGGCATCATCAGCACCACGCTGGACTCGTTCAACCTGGACAACAATTACAGCGTCCAGGCGAACAACCGCCCACATATCTTCAACCTCGCCTACTCGTACACGATGAAACAGGTATCGAAGAACAAGCTGGCCGGGGGACTGCTGAACTACTGGCAGGTGTCCGGCATAGTGCAGTGGCAGAGCGGCCCGAACCTGACCGGCCAGTGGGGACAGAACTTTGGTATGGCGCTGAACGGCTATAAGGTACCCGAAACGAACCAGAACATCAGTGCCGCGTCGTTGCTGGGTACCCCCAACATCGGCCTCACGCCCATCCTGACCTGCGATCCGGGCGCGAACCTGGCCGACCACCAGTTCATCAACCCGAACTGCTTCGCTTTCCCGAAGAACATCGGGGAGAACGGCGCGACCACCCTTCCCGTTTGGTACGGGCCGGCGTACTTCAATACCGATCTGGGCCTGTTCAAGAACTTCAGAATTTCAGAGAGACAGCGCCTCCAGTTCCAGGTGAATGGCTTCAACTTCCTGAATCATCCGTTGTGGTCGTTCAACAACTCGAACCGGAACCTCGGGTTCAACGGCACCACCGGTCTGGTGAATACGCCGCTGTTCGGGACTGTCACAACGAAGCAAGGACGGCGCGTCATACAGTTGAAGGCGACCTATACCTTCTGATCACGCGGTGACCGGCTCGCTCGGTGACGATCAATGCGCCGAGCAACCTCGGCGGCATCGGCCGAGGCACCGTCACGCTGAACTGGACGGACAACTCCACCAACGAGGCAGGAGCTTCGCCCGCGTCGGCGACGTTGGCGTCAACGTGCGGACATTTACGCAGAGTCTGAACCGCGGGACATATCTGTTCCGCGTGCAGGCCTTCAACGGCACGGCGGTTTCGGCGTACGCGAACACGGCGACGGTGCGAGTCAAATAGCCATTCGCCGAGACGCAGCGGGGTTCGCTTCCTGCAGGTGGATCAGGCGGCGGATCAGGCGGCATCTGCGGCTCCGGGATCTCGCAGGCCGGAGGGCTGCGCCACGACGGGTAGGCTGGAGTCTTCGTAGTGGACGTTGTCCAGGATGGCCTTGGTGTTGGCGTGGTGTCCGATTTTGCGATTGGGTTCGATTCGCGCATTTTCGTTTGTGGCGGGCTGAGGCTTGGCGGCGCGGAGTTTGAGGAGGTTGGCGAGGGCCTGATTGTAGCGGCGCTGGAGGCGGGTTTCGTAGCGGGTGAGGAGGTCGAGGCTTTTTTGGGTGCCGAGGTAGAGCTGGCCGAGCCGCAACTGGTCTGAGCTCTCGGCGTAGGACGGGTCGGTGCTATCGAGGAATACCTGCTGGTTGTCGAACAGGCCGGTCTCGATCGCGGCGACGCGGCGGAGGCGCCAGCGGAGGGAGGCGAGCTCGAGGACGAGCTCGGTTTCAAAGTCGTTTTGGGGTTGGAAGTAGTCGACGACCATAGAGATAAAGCCGGGGAGCTCGTCGGAATCTTCGCCGTCGACGACGAGGGTTTCGGCGGTGAGGCCGTGTTTGAGAGCGTTCATGGAGGACTTCTGGCGACCCTCGGGGGTTTTTGCCGCGGGACTTAGGCAGCGTTAAGAAATAACATTTCCATCAAAGAATGTTTTAGGCTATCCTGGTTAGGATGGATGGCTTCGCTGGAGTTCGTCAACGTTTCGCCGCTTTGAAGCCGGTTCTGGACGAGAAGTCGCGCCGCATGTTGGTCGCTGCTGAAACTAAAGTATGGGGACCGGGTGGGATTTCAGCGGTGTCGCGCGCTACA
>JBOGMR010000159.1:0-2830 GCA_050746825.1 Bryobacteraceae bacterium
GATGAGATCTTCCTGAGCGAAGATACGTCGGCGCCCGAAGTGAAACTGACGGCGATCGATGCGAAAAGCGCCGATCTGCGATTCCGCGGCTTTAGCCGGCCGGTGATCCACCCGGAGCGAAAACAACCGGAGAGTTTTCTCTATGGGGAGCGGATGCCGCTTTCGATGTGGAATCCGACACCGGGAATGTACACGCGCCTTGGCGACGTGCGGCCGTTGCTGCGACAGATCGATGACAATCTGCTGATCATGGGTTCGGGTGATGAGCTGGTCTTGCGATTTCCGTCCGGTGGTTTGCCGGCCGTTCCCAGCGGCTGGAAACGCGATTTCCTTCTGATGGTCGACGGTTGGGCCAAGGACGGCGATGCGAACACGGCGTTTTCTCAGTCGGTCGAACCCTTGCCGTTCCACGGAATGTCGCAATATCCCTATCCGGAGGCCGAGCGGCGGCCCGACAGTGAGATGCAGGGAAGATACACGACGCGGCCGGCGCTACGGCTGCTCCGGACGCTGTCACGTAGCGCGGCGGCAAGCGACTGCGCCACTGTAGTAGGTTCGCAGTATTGTATGGAACCAAGTCCGGCGGGTAGGATGCGGTAGGAAGAGCCATGAACAACCGACTTCCAAAGTGGATAGCCTTCTGGTTTGTCGTGTTGCTAATTAACACGGCGTACGTCGCGGCGTTTGCATTCCCCACGATCCCTTACATGGTGAACGTGGTCTTTCACCTGGGACTCGGAACAGTGCTGCTGCTTGCGCTGCTTCTTGCTTTGCGGAAAAATCCGGAGCTGCGCGCGGGGCTCATGACGTCGACCGGTTTGTTCACGGTATCGGCGCTGGTTGCGGTGATTCTCGTGATCGGACCGTACGTGGACGGCGCCGGCAACATCATGGAGAATCGATGGGCCTATTGGTCGCACATCGCGTGCGCGGGCCTCGGCATTGCCGCCCTGGTTCCGTTCATCTGGAAGAAGGCGGCGGAGAAGGGCGGTGGCTGGCAGACGTTCAAGACCGCCTTTCAGTTCGGCCTTGCGGTGCTGGTTCTGCTGCCGCTCGGCAGCGGCCTCTACAACAAGGCCGTTCCGAACCCGTCTCACCGCATCAAGAATCCAACGATAGTGCCGACCACCATGCACGAAGAGGGCGGCGGACCCAGTTCGCCGTTCTTTCCGTCGTCGGCCAAGACGAACGTAGGCGGGATCATTCCGTCGAACTTCTTCATGGATTCGGAAACTTGCGGCGAGTGCCACAAGGACATTTATGAGCAGTGGCGCAGTTCGGCGCACCACTTCGCCTCGTTCAACAATCAGTTCTACCGGAAGTCGATCGAGTACATGCAAGACGTGCTCGGTCCGCAGCCCAGCAAGTGGTGCGCGGGCTGTCACGATCACGCCGTCTTTTTCAACGGGAGATTTGACAAGCCGATCAAAGATCAGATCGATACGCCGGAGGCACACGCCGGACTGGCGTGCACGTCGTGCCACTCCATCGTGAATGTAGACAGCTCGATGGGTAACGGCGGCTTCACGATCGAGTACCCGCCGCTGCACGAACTGGCCACAAGCAAAAACAAGTATATCCGCGCTCTCGACCGGTTCCTGACCTTTCTCAACCCGCAGCCGCACAAGAAGTCATTCATGAAGCCGTTCATGCGAATGGACGCAGCGGAATACTGCTCGACCTGCCACAAGGTGCACCTGGATGTGCCGGTCAACAATTACCGCTGGTTCCGCGGTTTCAACGACTACGACAACTGGCAGGCGAGTGGCATTTCCGGGCAGGGAGCGCGATCGTTCTACTATCCGCCGAAATCGCAGAACTGCGTGGACTGCCACATGCCGCTGGTGCCTTCGAAGGATCCGGGCAACCACACCGGCGAAGTGCATTCGCATCGGTTCCCGGGCGCAAATATGGCAGTGCCGTTCGCCAATCGCGATCACGCGCAGATGAGCGCCGTCGAACGATTCCTGAAATCCGGGTTTATCACTGTCGACATCTTCGGCGTTTCGCCGGTGGATGAGCATTCGAAGCAAACGGCGATGATCCGCCGATCCGGCGAAGGTCCGCAGGCAATGACCGGATTCGCGGTGGGCGAGGAAGCCGAGCAGATGGGCGACGTGGTGATCCGCGAGGTCGGCAAACTGGCGGCGCCGATTGACAGCGCGGGTGCGACGGTTGAGCCGGGATCGACGGCGCGCGTAGACGTGGTCGTGCGTACGCGCAAGATCGGGCACTTCTTTCCCGGCGGAACCGTCGATGCATTCGATATCTGGCTTGAGTTACAGGCCAAAGACGCGGACGGCAAGACGATCTTCTGGAGTGGCCGCGTCGAGGACGAGGGCAAGGGACCCGTCGAACCCGGCGCGCATTTCTACCGGGCCTTCCAGCTCGACGGCGACGGCAACCCGATCGACAAGCGCAACGCCTGGCAGGCGCGCAGCGTGTTGTATGTCCGCCTGATCCCGCCGGGCGCCGCGGACGTGGCGCACTTCCGTGTTCGCGTTCCGAAGGACGTGAAGGGACCGATTACGCTGAAAGCCAAGCTCAACTATCGCAAGTTCTCCTGGTTCTACACGCAGTTCGTCTACGCGGGTCAGCCGAAGCCGGGACAGGACGCTTCCCTGATGAACAAGGAATTCAACAGTTTGGAGTACAGCTTCGACAAAGTCAACATTCCGCACAACGTCTCGGGCCAGATCAAAGGCGAGATTCCGAATCTGCCGATCGTGACGCTGGCCGAAGCGGAAGCGCAGCTCAAAGTGGGCAAGTCCGCGTGGGCTCCGGTGGTTACGAAAAAGGATCGCGAACGCTGGAACGACTGGGGCATCGG
>JBOGMR010000160.1:0-3677 GCA_050746825.1 Bryobacteraceae bacterium
GTGCTGCTCATCGCCTGTGCGAACGCTGCGAATCTGCTGCTGGCCCGGGCGCTTGCGAGACAACGTGAAATGTCGATGCGTCTCGCGATCGGCGCTTCCCGCGGGCGCCTCGTCCGGCAGCTTCTCACAGAAAGCGTGATCTTCGCGCTGCTGGGCGCGTTCGGCGGACTGGCGCTGACGTGGTGGGCCTCGTCCGGATTGCAAACTCTCAAGCTGCCGATCCCGCTGCCCATCGGCCTGGACTTTCGGCCCGACCTGCGCGTGCTCGGGTTCGCCATTGCTCTCTCGGTTGCGACCGCCGTCCTGTTCGGACTCGCGCCGGCGCTCAAAGGCACTCGGGCCCTGTGGAGCGGCCTGAAAGAGGACGCGTTCGCGTTCGGCGCCCTCAGGCGATTCTCGCTCAGCCAGGTGCTGGTGGTTGGGCAGGTGACTCTCACGCTGATGCTATTGATCGCATGCGGCCTGTTTATCCGCAGCCTCGAAAAATCGGTCGCGGTGGATCTTGGTTTCGACTCGTCCAACGTGCTGCTTGCCGCGGTCGACCCGCAGGTGCATGGATACAGCGATGAGCGGGCCAGGGCGCTGCTCGACGACGTCCACGCCCGGCTCAGCCGCCTGCCAGGTGTCGAGTCAGTTGCCTTTGCCGACAGTATCCCATTGAATATTGCAGGGAGCCGGCGGACAGTGCACGGACCTGACCGCCAGGCTAACGTTGGTATCTATGGCGTCAGTTCCGCGTTCTTTTCCACGCTGCGCATCCCGCTTGTGGCCGGCGCCGATTTCCCGAAGTCGATCGCGCCGGGTCGAAAGCCGGTGATCCTCAACACCGAGGCCGCCCGCAGACTGTTCGAGCAGCGGAATCCGGTGGGTGCGACGGTGCGCATGGGCGATACAGACTACGAGGTGACGGCATTAGTGGCGACGATGAAGGACCGCTTGATCTCAGAGGCGCCGCAACCGATCCTTTATGAGCCGCTCTCGCAGAAGCCCACGGTTTCGTCGACCTTTATGGGTCTCACGATGCTCGTTCGGACTTCGCGCGCTCCCGAAGGTCTGGCGCAGGCGCTGCGAAGCGAGATTCGTATGCTCGATCCGAATCTTGCGGTGTTCAATGTCTCCACAATGACCGAGCAGGTGAAGCGCGCGCTACTGCTTCCGCGCGTGGCGGCTACTCTGTTTGGTGTGTTTGGCGCCACCGGTCTGGTGCTCTCCGCCGTTGGCCTGTTCGGATTGATGAGCTACGCCGTCCGCCGCCGCACACGCGAGATCGGTATCCGCCTCGCCTTGGGCGCCGAGCCGTGGGGCGTGCTGCGCATGATCAGCCGGCAAGGGCTCGCGATCACGAGCGCAGGACTCATCGCCGGAGGGGCGCTGGCGTTCGCGCTCACTCGCGTGCTGGCCGCGTTTCTCTTCGGGGTGGATGCTCGCGATGTGCTCGTCTTTATCGCGATGGCGCTTGTGCTGCTCGGCGTGGCTCTCGCAGCGATTCTCGTTCCCGCATGGCGCGCCGCGCGAGTGAGTCCCGTGGTGGCGCTTCGCTACGAATGAGTGCGGGGGGGGCCGCTTACAGCAGGCGGAAATTCACTTCGACGTGAGCCGCGACAACCACAGGCCGTCCATCGCGCAGCCCCGGCTTGAACTTCCACTTGTTCACGGCTTCGATCGCCTTCTCATCGAGGCCCAAGCCGATGCCCTTGACGACGCGGAGATTGCGCGCCTTGCCGGCCGTGTCGACTTCGATATAGAGAACCACCGTACCCGAGTACTTCGCCTTGCGGGCTTCTTCGGAGTACTCCGGGTCAACCTTGTAGAGTGGGACCGGCGCGCTCACGCCGCCGCCGACGCGGAACACACCGCCGCCAACTCCGCCGCCTTCACCGGGACCAAAACCGCCGCCCTTACCCGATCCGACGCCTCCGCCCGAACCTGTTCCAATGCCGCCGCCGGAACCAGGACCGTTCGACGGCGGGCCAAGCTTCGCCAGCGGATCGCCCCAAACATTCATGTTGTTGTTCGGCAGCGGAACATCGGGAGGAGCAATGATACTCGGATCCATCAACAGCTTCGGATTCGGATTGTGAACGACAGCCGCCGGAGGCGTGAACTGCTTCAGCGCCGCCTTCGGCAACCTGCCCTTGCTCGGAGGCGTCGGGGAGTTGTCGCCGCCGCCGCCACCACCGCCCATCGGCTGCTTCTTGGCTTCCATCTTGGGAACGTAAGGAGCGATGTCCGGCGCGATCAGGTGTACGGCGTCTTTTACTTTCGACTGAACGGTCTTGTTCGTCGCCAGGGTGAACATCAGTGTGACCACGCACACGTGCACCGCAATCGACATCACGCCCGACTTTTTGGAGCGGCCGTAGAGTCCCCAGATATCCTTCACCGCGACCGGCTTCGATTGCAGCTCGAGGGGAGGCAGTTTAGGCGGGTTGATTATTTCCCTGATATTCGCTATCAGCGACTTGTACCAAGGCTCTTCGATGCTGCTCGCGAGCAGGCGACTCAGGTGAACATCAGCCTCGGTTTGCAGGTTATGAGTAAGTTCTCCCATCTACTCCACATGTCACGACGCAAGCGGCTTTCGGTTCGTTACAAGTTTTGGTAGAGCCTGCCCGTGTGTCCCGACACATCCTCATTCTTGAGTCTAGCACAACCTGTCAAATCAGTGGTATAGGCCGCCCTGAGATTTGTAAAATCTCATCCCGTTTTTGGAAGGCCGACGCCGCCACCCCCCGGAGTTTCCACCCGGAGCAAGTCGCCGGACTGCACCTGGAAATTCGCTTTAGCCCGCACCGGTAGGCTCTCCGACGCTCTCAAGATCACATTCCTGCCGGGCGCCCCCGAACCCCCTCCGGACAGGCCGTAGGGCCCGCGCTCCCGGCGATCGGAGAGAATTGTCACCTCGCAAGGGGTAAGAAACTCGATTTCGCGCACGACGCCGTCACCGCCGCGCCGCCGCCCCTGGCCACCCGATCCGCGCCGGATCTTGTACGTTCGCACCCGCAACGGGTACTGGTGCTCGAACGCTTCCACCGGCGTGTTCCAACTGTTGGTCATGTGGGTGTGGGTGGCGTTCTCGCCGGGCCCGGCCGCCGACGCGCCCATCCCGCCCGCAATCGTTTCGTAATAGGCGAACCGGCGTCCGCGGAACGGGTCCCATCCGCCCAGGCTCAGGTTGTTCATCGTTCCCGAGGACGCTGCCGGAATGCGGTCAGGCATCGCCTGAGCCAACGCCCCGAGCAGCGTGTCGGTAATCCGCTGCGACGTTTCCACGTTCCCGGCCGCCATCGCCGCCGGAGCCCGCGCGTTCACCACCGAACCCTCCGGCGCCAGCACTTTCACCGGACGCATTAATCCGGCGGTGTACGGCACATCGTCCCGAACCAGACACCGGAACACGTACATGGTGGCCGCTACCGCGACTGCGTAATTGGCGTTCACGGGACCGCCAGCCTGCGGGCTGGAACCGGAGAAATCGACCACGGCCTCGCCGCCTCGAATGGTAACGGCCACTTCGATCCGTACCGGTTCGGCCGAAATGCCGTCGTTGTCCAGGTAGTCCGTAAACCGGTAGACGCCGCCGGGAATCTCACGAATCGCGGCGCGCGCCATGCGCTCGCTGTAATCCTCGAGCGCTTTCATGTTTCGACGCACCCTCGCATAGCCGTACCGTGCGG
>JBOGMR010000161.1:0-2283 GCA_050746825.1 Bryobacteraceae bacterium
CCCCGGGATCGTCCGCGTGACGCGGCATGTGATCGGGGCAGATAGAACCGGCGAACTGCGTGTCGCGTAAGATTCGCATTACCCGTAAGAAATCCATCTCACCTTCGTCGGGATACACTTCCTCGAAATCGTGCAGCCGCCCTCGAATATTGCGCATGTGAATCTGATAAATCTTCCCGCGTTTTCCCAGGTATTCCACGATGGGCGGGACCTCTGTAGCCGGATTCTTCAACCCCTCGGCGGTCGTGCCCAGGCACAACTGAAATCCGTTGTAGGGGCTGTCAACAATCGCTTCGTATCGCTTGATTGCTTCGAAGATCGACGGAGAATCCCAGTTGTCGGCGCCCTGGTAGCCAAAGGGCAGTCCGGGCGGATCGTAGGGATGGCACGCCAGTCTCACGTCGTACTGCCTGGCGACAGGTACGACTTTTTCGAGAAAGCGGCTGATGCGTTCCCAATAATCCGCGGAGGTGACCCTCCCCGATTTGCCGGTGGGCAGGTCCTTCCAGTTGTCCTCCAGCTTGAAGCCTGCATAGGTGGCTTTGCCTCGTCCAGCCGTCTGACGGTTCCGGCGAATCGGGATCACGGTCCAGTGGTAAGTGATGATCCTGACGCCGGCCTTGGAAGCCCTCTCAATGTTCCCGGCGATTTTGTCCAGCTCCCGCTCGCGCTCCGGCCCTTTCGGCATGGTGATGTAGTCAGGCTCCATCCGGATCGCTTCAAAGACAACGCCGTACTTATCGCAGTCGTCCTTCATCCGCTTGAGCTCATCCAGATCCCAGCCGCCATCTGCGGCGCGCCTACGAATCTGCGCAGTGAGATGCTTGACGCCGTAGCGCAGGTTGTACTCGAGGTTTTCCTTCGAGGTGATGCCGGACCCGGCAACGCTGTGATAGTCGCCGCCAACGTGCATCACCGTATTTTTCCTGGGACGCAACGGCTGCGCAGCGGGCCCAGGCAGCGCTGCGGACGCGGCGCCGCCTACCAGTGCCTGACCGAAGTTTCTTCGCTTCATCTGCACGATTATCTCTGATCTGCAGTACGGGCGCGCATGCTACGCCACAAACTACAGGCGGCGATGTTCCTTGAGAATGCACCGGTCCATAACGACGAACAGGCCGGCCGCGCGCGCCCGGCCAGCCGCCTCTTCGTCGATCACGCCCTCCTGCATCCAGACGGCTTTCGCTCCGATGCGAATCGCCGCGTCGACGATTGGCCCGGCGAACTCGGACCGCCGGAAAATGTCGACGATGTCGACCGGCTCCGGAATCGATTCGAGATCCTGGTAGCTCCGCTCGCCCAGAGCCTCTGCGATCGTCGGGTTCACCGGAATGATTCGGTAGCCCGCGCGTTGCATGTACTGCGACACACCGAAGCTCGGCCGGAACGGCTTGCTCGACAGACCGACGACGGCGATGGTGCGGGCGGAGCGAAGCAGAGTCGGGATGTCAGGCATGGGATTTGCGCTGGCGCGCGATGAGCGAATGGAAACGGGCGACTTCGGCCGGTTCCAGCCGCCGGGACTTTCCTGGCTCGAGCGAGCCGAGCCTCAGAAATCCAACTTGCACGCGCTTCAGCTTTTCGACCAGAAAACCAAAATGACGGAACATGACGCGAATCTGCTGATTGCGTCCCTCGGTCAGGCGTACTTCATACCACGGGTTCTCTGCCCGCCGAACCAGCCTCAAACCCGCGGGCGCGGTGCGGCGTCCGGCGATCGGAACGCCGTCGCGGAATTGCTCCTCTTGCCCGGCGCTCAGCGTGCCGGTGACTTTGGCGAGATAGATTTTCGGAATGTGACTCGAAGCGCGCGTCAGGCCGTTCGCGAACTCGCCGTCATTGGTGAGCAGCAGCAGTCCCTCGCTGTGGTAATCGAGGCGCCCAACCGGGTACACCCGCTCGCGAACGCCGCGCAGCAAGTCCATCACAGTCGGGCGTCCCTCGGGATCGCTGACGGTCGTGACGCAGTTGACCGGCTTGTTCAGCGCTAAGTACACGAGCTGCTTCGGCTCGCGCAGCAGCTTGCCATCGACTTTGATGTGATCCCGTTCGAGGTCGGCCTTCTCGCCCAGCGTGGTGATCGTCCGGCCATTGACGGTGACACGTCCTTCGAGCATCATCTGCTCGGCGTGACGGCGCGAAGCCACTCCAGCGCGCGATAGGATTTTTTGCAGCCGCTCTTCGGGCATCGCCGGATCAGGAGGTCTTGGCGGGTTCGGGCGCGGGTTCGGGCGCGGGTTCGGGCGCCGCCTCGGTCTCCGGTTCGGCGGCCGCGGTCTCTGC
>JBOGMR010000162.1:0-7571 GCA_050746825.1 Bryobacteraceae bacterium
TCTTCCGGCGCCATACCGGCGACCTCGACGGTTTCTCCTTTCCTGAGAGGCGAAACGATCTTGACAGCGATGCACTGGGCTTGAAAAGAGAATCGGATTTTGTCGTCGGGATAGCAATGCCATCCCAGGACCTGCTCTTCCGGGCCATTGGCATCAGCGATGGCTTCGTTGTGAATGCGATCCTCTCGGACAGGGTCTCTCTTGAGTCGCTTCATGACTTTGCTCCCAGGATTCGCCGAACCGAGGTGCGCCCGATCTGCACCCGGCGAGCGATTTCGGATTTGCTAACGCCGGCGCGATGCAGTTTCCGGATTGCAGCAGCGTGTAGAGCCGCGGTTGCTGGCCGGCCCAGTCGCTTCCCATTCTGCCGTGCCTGCGCCAAGCCAGCCCGAGTTCGTTCCCGCAGAATCTCTCTTTCGAACTCGGCGAATATAGCCAACCGCCCGGCCATCGCACGACCGGCTGGCGTGGTCAGATCCAGAGCCTCGGTCAGGGAAACGAAACCGGCGCCAAGATGTTCCAGTTCCTGGAGGGTCGCCAGCAGATCCGTTACGGATCGACCCCAGCGGTCCAGCCGCCATACCAGCACGACGTCGATCTCCCGGCGGCGAGCCGCTTCCAGCAGTTTCTCACGCACTTCTCGCTGCACTGCACCGGAGCCAACCTCACGGACTTGCATCGTAATGGTCCAGCCGCGCCGGGCGGCATACTCGCGCATCGTCCGGTTCTGCATCGCCAGGGTCTGCTGGTCATTGGTGGAACACGGGCGTACAGGCCCACCCGGAACATTTTCGGCCGTCTTCGTGTCTGGCCGCAGTGGATCCTTTTCGGCCAGGCAGGACCCATCCTATTACGCGACAGCGCGTGCCGCCAGCCGAGCCAACGTGTCGCGGTAGTTCCAGGGCATCCATTCCGACGGCTTCTCTTTCAACTCCTCGCCCTGGCCATCGTACGCTAACAGCTTAATCGCCGTGCGGCGGCGCGTGCGAAAAATGAATACACAACCGGAAAACGGATCCGCATCCAACTTCTCCCGGCACAACTGCGCTAAGGCGTCAATCCCCTTGCGGCCGTCAATGGCCTCGATCGCCACCAGGATGCGGAACTGCGGCGCGATCTGGATCAACAGGCCATATCCCAAAGAGCCCGGCTCAGCGCGACCAACTCTGCCGCGCTCGCTGCTTTGCAGTGGATGCGTAGTTTGCCGTTGTGGCCTTCCACCTCGAAGGTGTACTCGGGCAGCCCGGAAGTAGCCAGCGAGGTCAACTCGACAAACGCCGGGGGCCGCGCTTTCCCGGAAACCGAATGCACCGTCACCATCCGCCGTTTGAGTTTGCCGCCATCCAGATGCAATGCGGCGGCTGTCCGATTCACCCCATCCTGACGAGCCACTGCGACAGCAGCCGCCCACAGCTCATCCGGGATCGGGGTCTTCCCTTGCCGGGTCTGTCTCCATTGCTCGAAACCGGACCGCACTTCCTCGATGCTCGGAGCTCGCGAGCTTCTGCTACCTGACATGGCCATATCCTCTCTGCCGGTCCAACGCCGGAAGAATGACCTTATCAGTTATGCGCAGCCGGATTCATGCAAAGCTTGCCGCAACCTCACGTATCAGCGCCAAAGACAAATCCGGGCGCGACCACACCATCTACGTCCCCAAAGACCAGACCATCCGCGTCTCCGCCTTCAGCAAATTCTTTCGCTTCGCCGAACCTCCTCAGGCGCGCAATGCGCCGCTGAAGGTCCCGGCCAATGGCGGCCAAGTGAAATTCACTATTACCGGAGGCGCGCTTTGAGATCCGCCCTGCTCGCCGTCTCCGCAACTCTCCTCCTCACCGGCACGCTGCTCGCTCAGCCCACGATCGGCAATCTCAACCCGAACGGCGGGAGTGGCAACGGCTTCACCTTCAGCCTCACGGTCTCCGATTCAGCAGCCGCCACCAACATCGGATTCACCGAGCTGCTCTTCAACAACAGCCTCGACGGAACCAACGCCTGCTACCTGCGCTACGATCAGACCGGAGGCGTAATCTACTTGCGCGACGACGCCAATCCCGCCTGGGTTGACTCCGGCGCGCCCGGCTCCACCGCCATCCTCGCCAACAGCCAGTGTTCCGTCAACCTCGCCGCGTCCTCGGCCACTGCCCTCGGTACGAATCTCACGCTCACTGTCGCGCTCTCATTCACCCCCGCCTTCGCCGGCGCGAAAAACATCTACGCGCAAGCCGGAACCGACACCCTCACCACCGATTGGCAAAACGTCGGCTCGTGGACCGTGACCGCTCCCAGCAGCTCGATCTCGGTCAGCCTCACTCCCACCAGCATCACCCTCGGACCCACGCAAACGCAGGAGTTCATCGCCACCGTCACCGGCGACCCCGCCAACGCCGTCAACTGGTCGATCACTCCCAGCACTCTCGGCCTCATCAGCAACACCGGCCTCTACACCGCGCCCCCGGCGGTCAGCGCGCAGCAGACTGTCAGCGTTCGCGCCACAAGCGCCGCCGACCCGACACGCTTTGCCGCCGCTATCGTCACCCTCACGCCTCCGCCGCCCGGCGCGCGCCCCATCACTATCTACAACACTGGCGTCCTCTCGCCCGGCGTCCTCGCCCAACAAGGCAGCGCCGACCCGCACTACACCCTCATCGCCAGCGCCGACGCCGGTTTCCCCGGTCCCAACGCCTTCATCGTCATCAACCAAAGCCCCATCGGCGCCTATTGGCTCGCTTGGGGCCCGCAGTCCAACTGGATCGGCCCGCAAGCCGCCGCAGCCAACGGCAACCCGCCCGGCACGTACACCTACCGCACCACTTTCGACCTCACCGGCCTCGACCCCAC
Source organism: Bryobacteraceae bacterium (assembly GCA_050746825.1). GTDB lineage: Bacteria > Acidobacteriota > Terriglobia > Bryobacterales > Bryobacteraceae > JBOGMR01. Next base: position 2,842 of record JBOGMR010000162.1, read on the forward strand.
CACCGCCGGCCTCACCGGCAACTTCGCCAGCGACAACAACGCCTCCATTCGCCTGAACGGCGCGCCCGCCGGACCCAACAGTCTCTCCAGCTCCGCCTACACGCCGTTCACCATCAACAGCGGCTTCGTCGCAGGCGTCAACACGCTCGATTTCGTCGTCGTCAACGGCGGCCCGCTAGCCAACCCGACCGGCCTTCGCGTCGAAATCAGCGGCAGCGCCTCGCCGCTTGCTTCAGGCGTCTCGGTCACCGTCAATCCTGGGACGCAGAACGCTTATCCATCCCAGACCCTGCAGTTCGCCGCCTCGGTCACCGGAAGTACGAATACCGCGGTCACATGGACGGTCACACCTGCCGTCGGATCGATCAGCAGCACCGGCGTCTACACCGCGCCTGCCAGCATCACCAGCCAGCAGCTCCTGACGATTCGCGCCACAAGCGCCGCCGACCCGACCCGCTCCGGCATCGCCTACCTGATGCTGAACCAGCCTGCCGGAGCCCTGGCGCCCATCCGCATCAACTCCGGCGGCGAAGCCTACACCAACCCGCAGGGCCGCCTCTGGAGCGCCGACTACGGCTTCACCGGCATCGGCGGCGCGCAAAACAGCTCGACTCCCTGCACGGCAACCGATGCCTCTCCGCTCTACCAGAGCACTCGTTACGGCGACGTGGCGTACACTTTGAACGTCCCCAACGGCACGTACGCCGTCACGCTCAAGTTCTGCGAACCCTACCTCAGCGGCCCCGGTCGCGTCTCGAACGCGTCGATCAACGGCACAGTTGTACTTCAGAACTTCGACATCTTGGTCGCTGCCGGAGGACAGAACATTGCGGTGGATCGCACAATCAACGTGACCGTCACGAATCACCAGCTTGTCATTCAGAACGTGGTCGTCCAATACGGTCCGCTGATCAGCGCCATCGAGATCATCCAGACCTCCGCGGCCGTGGACGTGCAGATCAGTGAAGGTCCGGTTTCGCTCACGGCCAACCAGACCAAGCAGTTTACGGCCACTGTCACCGGCACGCCGAACACGCTGGTGAACTGGTCGATCAGCCCCGCCGGCGCGGGTTCCATCACCGCGAACGGTCTCTACACCGCGCCCGCGAGCATCGGCGCGCAACAGATCGTCACCGTGCAGGCGACCTCGGCCGCCGATCCAACGCGCGTCGCGACCGTCTTCGTCACCTTGAACCCGCCGGTCACCACCTTCGTGCCGATCCGCATCAATGCCGGCGGCTCGGCGTTCACCGACGCGACAGGCAAGCAGTGGAGCGCCGACTATGGTTTCGTAAACCCCTACGGCGGCGGCAACGCGATCAGCTCCAACGCCGTCTCCGGCGCCACGAACCCGACTCTCTACCAGAGCGTCCATTGGGGTGAGACCACGTACACGTTCCCGGTTCCGAATGGCGCCTACAGCGTGACGCTCAAGTTCGCCGAGCTGTTCTACACGGGGCCCGGCCGCGTGTTCAATGTGTCGATCAACGGCACGCAGGTGCTGGCGAACTTCGACATCTTTGTCGCAGGAAGCGGGCAAAACATTGCGGTCGATCGGACGTTCACTGCGAACGTGACCAACGGGCAGACCGTCATCGCTCTCGGGTATGGCGCGATCGTGAGCGGGATTGAGATCTCAACGCAGGCTGGTCCCTCGATTCTTTCGATGACGCCGGCTTCGGCGCAGCCCGGACAGACAGTTTCGGTCGCCATCAACGGGCAAAGCACGAATTTCGTTGCCGGCACGACCGTGGCGAGTTTCGGCGCAGGAACATCGGTGGGAGGGGCAGCGGACGGCGCATTCGGGCTCGTGACCGTCACCAGCGCGACAACGGCCAGAGCATCTGTCCAGATATCGCCTAGCGCCGCCCCCGGCGCCCGCACTGTGGCAGTGATGACGGGATCGGAAGCGGTGTCGCTTCCCGGCGGCTTTACGATTGTCGCCCCACTCGTCAACCTAAGCGGCGCGACCCCTAACCCAGCCCAGGCGGGAACCAGCAGCGTCACAGTCACGGCCGCTAATTTCCCAAGCGGCACGATAACCGCATCAGCCATTACCGTGCTGCTTGAACCCGCGACTGCCGGCGCCGGACCCACCGCGAGCACTCAGGCGACGTCGATCACCACGCCGGTGAATGGTACGCTCCAGGTGACATTCGTTCTACCCAGTTCGATCACGGTTGTGGCGCCCACGCAATATCTGATTTCGATTTCAGGTCAAACCTCCACGACACCGTTCGGCACGGCTACCAAAGCGTCCTTGGTCATGAATCCTGGCGCGTCGCTTTCCTCAGTGTCGCCGAACTCGGGGCCGGCGGGACAGCTTGTTTCCGTGACGATAACAGGCAACGGGAGTCATTTCGTTCAGGGCGTCACGCAGGCGAACTTTGGAAACGGAATCACGGTCGGAAGCACGGTGAACGGCAACGACGGCAACTTTGGGACCGTCAACGTCATAAGTCCCACCAGTGCAACCGCCCAAGTCAAAATCAACAACACAGCGACTGTTGGCGCGCGCAGCGTGACTGTCCGGACGGGCACCGAGCAGGTTTCCTTCCTGAACGCGTTCACGGTGGCACCCCCCTTGAACTTGCCACTTCTCACGATCACGTCTCCTGCGCCTTCCACAATCATAAGCACGTCGGCTATTTCGGTTGTGGGAACGATCAACGACCCAACTGCGACAGTCGTGGTCAATGGATTAAGCGCGACCAATAGCGGTGGAACATTCACCGCGGGCAATGTGCCTTTAAAAGAGGGCTCGAATCTGATCACGGCCACGGCGACGAACACTCAGGGCTACGCTTCCAGTGCCACCGTCTCTGTGGTGAGTGATACGGTTCCTCCTATCGTCGTCATCGATACACCGACGAACAACGCGATGGTCACTTCATCCACCATCACGGTGGCGGGAATGATCAACGACATAGTTTCCGGAACCGTGAACGGCTCCCAGGCGACTGTCACTGTCAATGGCATATTAGCAACAGTCTCAAACCGAAGCTTCATGATCCAAGACTTCCTGTTACTCAATGGGGCAAATACGATTACTGTCGTCGCGCGTGACAGAGCCGGCAATCAGGCGCAGTCGCAGAAGACCGTGACACTGATGGGGAGCGGGGCGCAGCAGAGAATCCAGATGATCTCTGGTAACAATCAGACGGGTGTGATTGAATCGACACTGCCGCAGCCTCTGATTGTAGGGCTTTTGGATGCGTTCGGGAGACCGCAGACAAACCGTCCAGTGACATTTACGGTGCGACGCAGCGATGGGACCCTCCGACAGGGGACCCAACAAGGACAGAAGATCATAGTTTCCAGCGACGCGAATGGGCGCGCTAGCGTAACATTTACGCTCGGTTCGAGGGCCGGGGTCGGTGGGAACCAGGTTGCGGTAACTTCGCCTGGATTTACGAATGAGGCCATATTCTCTGCATCCAGTACTGTCAGCACGCCTGACGTGATTATTGCCGTTCACGGAGAGGGGCAACGGGGAATTGTGGGAACAAGGTTACCGCATCCGTTCGAGGTCATCGTCTTTGACAAAGGCGGTAATCCTGTTGTGAACGTCCCTGTGACCTTCACGGTTAAGCAAGGTGGCGGTAATCTTGGGGGTCTTAGTGTCCTCACGGTTGGTACAAATGAGGACGGCAAATCTTCAACCAACCTGACCCTTGGTCTACAAGAAGGTTTGAACAATAATGTTGTAGTAGCCACCTTCCCCTCAAGCGTTCGGCCTCCTGCTGCGTTCACGGCTTCTGGTTTTGTCCCAGGATCTCCGACTAGCACGCGCGTTAGTGGAGTAGTTCTTGACAATTCAGATCGCCCGATTCCGAATGTAACCGTTAAGATCGTCGGCACTCCGCTCACAACCGTTACCGATAGCAGCGGGCGTTTCTCCATAGCTAATGCCCCTGTTGGGAGCTTGGAAATCATTGCTGATGGCCGAACTAGCACGCGTCAAGAGACGTTTCCGTTTCTTGCATTTCACTTGTTCGCGATTCCTGGGTTAGATAACACTCTCGGGCACCCAATGTACCTCCCTCCTCTTAACGTTGAAAACTCCAAAACAGTGGGTGGAAGTCAAGACGTTGTTCTAACAATGAGGGGCGTGCCAGGCGTAGCCTTTACGGTCGTTGCGAATTCGGCCTACTTTCCGGATGGCTCGAGGATTGGCCAAATGAGTTTATCGCAAGTGCATTCGGATAAAGTACCTCATCCACCTCCAAATGGTTCGGCTCCGAGAATCGTCTGGACATTGCAGCCGGCTGGTGTAAGGTTCGACCCACCGATTCGCGTTCAATTGCCTAACACTGAGGGCGCCCTGCCGGGCGAGGTCACAGAAATCTTTCAATCTGATCATGACCTTGAACAGTTCGTATCTGTGGGGATGGCCCGCGTCAGCGGAGATGGTTCCATAATCGTTTCCGACCCCGGTTTCGGCATCACGAAATCCGGCTGGGGAGCCCCTCGGCGCCGAACGCCAACGCCCACGTGCGTCTCGTTATGCGACCGCGGGAATCCCTGCGAGACGTATACATGTCTTGAGGAGGGCGTGTGTTTCTACTTCCCCCAGCCAAACGGAGTGCCGTGCGACAACACTGGATCTCAATGTGGGGCGTGTCACAATGGCGTCTGTGTCGCCAACCAACCAAGCGGAACAGCGTGTAACGACAATAATTCCTGTACTTCAAACGATGCCTGCACTAGTACTACTGTGTTATAAAGTG
>JBOGMR010000163.1:0-8358 GCA_050746825.1 Bryobacteraceae bacterium
CCTCACCGCCGAAACCCTCGTCGTCGACGGCGAAAACCCCGACGAGTTCCCCGGCTTCATCGCCATGACCGTCGACTACTTCCAGCCGCAAAGCGACTTCGAAACCGAACTGGTCCTCGATCTCGCCGCCATCCGCTGGCGCCTCCGCCGTGTCCCCAAAATCGAGACCGGCCTGTTCGAGGACCGGCAAAAATTCCGCGAGAGCATTTCCTCCGATGACTACTCCGAGCTCTCCGACCAGCACCGCCTCGCCGAACAATACTTCGGCGTCGAGAAAAGCCTCGACCTGCTCACCCGCTACGAAACGCGCCTCCAGCGCCGCTACAACCAGGCCCTCGCCAACCTCCTGAAACTTCGCGCCGCAGCCGCGAAGTCGGCCCCTGCCCCCACTCCGCCGGCCAAAAAAGAAAACGCGCGAATCGAACCCAATCCCACAATCGGACACCACGCTGAGATGAAGACCATACCGGACGACGCCCACGCCCAACCCGGGCTCAGCCACGAAGCGGACTCTACTCCGCCGCCCCATGTGCCTGACCGGCAATCCTCTTGACGGAACCATTCGCCGGCCGGCAGTTTGCCTTTCCCCCGGTTCGCGATACAATCTCGGTCTAAGAGGAAGTCTCCATGTACAAACTGACATCGCTACTTGCCGTGTGCTTTTTTTTAGCCGCCGCCGCCCTGGCTCAAACCGGAAGCGGCACCATCCAAGGCACGGTTCACGACTCGAGCGGCGCTGCCATCGCGGGCGCCAAGGTCGGCGTTCAACACGTGCAGACCTCCGGGCAGCACGAGTCGATTACCAACGAGGTCGGCTACTTCCAGTTCTCTTCCGTGCAGACCGGCAGCTACCGGATAACGATCTCGGCCGCGGGCATGCAGACGTGGGAAGGTGAACTGGTCCTGCAAGTCGGCCAAACAGCGGCCCTGGAGCCGGTGCTAAAAGTTGGCGCAACCACGACGGAAGTGACTGTGGTCGGCGACGTCACCCCGCTCGTAACCACGACCAGCGCCACGCTGGGCCGCGCCGTCGAGCGCGCGCGCATCGAGCAACTGCCGTTGAATGGCCGTTTCTTCCAGACTCTGGTGCAGGCCACCACGCCCGGCCTGGAGGGTTCCTCGAGCAGCCCGCGAGTCTACGGCCTGCGCGCCACCTCGATGGAGTTTCTGCAGGACGGCGCCGTGCTCACCAACCGCGACACGGGCGAGCTGTCCGGCCGGCCGCCCGGCATCGACACCATCGATGAGTTCCGCGTGGAGACGAGCAACTCCTCGGCCAAGATGAACCGGCCCGCGACGACGATCATTTCGACCCGCAGCGGCTCGAACGAGTTGCACGGCTCCTTGTTCGAAACCGCGCGCAACAACGCGTTCGGCATCGCACGCCAGCGGCAGGATTTCTATACGAAGCCGCCCCACCTGGTGCGTAATGAGTTCGGAGCCAGCGTCGGCGCGCCGGTGTACCTGCCCAAGCTCTACAACGGGCGTAACCGCACGTTCTTCTTCTTTGCCTATGAGGCCTACCGCAATCTTGCCGCCAGCACCACCAGCACGTCCATGCCGACGCCCGCGATGCGGCAGGGAGACTTCAGCGCGCTGATCGACGGCGCCGGCCGCCGCATCACGCTCTACGACCCCTGGTCGACCGCCGGCGCGCAATGGCAGCGGCTGCCGTTTACGAACAACCAGATTCCACTGAGCCGCCAGAGCCCGCTCGCGAAATATTTCTATAGCGTGACGCCCGCGCCCACGCACCCGGAGATCAATCCCCTGGTCGCCAACAACTTCACCGGACCCGCCGTCTCCAACCGGCTCGACCACACCGAAACCGTGCGCGTCGATCACCGGCTGACTTCGAAGGACCAGCTCTTCGGGCGCTTCAGTCACGGCGATCGATGGGCCAAGAATCGTTCCGGAGCCGATGGCTCGCCGGTACTGCTCGATGAGGCCGGCAACGTCACCTTCCGGCCCGTGCGCGACGACAGCGCCGTCCTTTCGTGGACCCATACCTTCTCACCTACCTTCTTCGGTGAGACGCTCGCCACCGGATCGCAGGAGGACCTTTTCATCTACGTCGGCACCGACCACATCAATCATCCCGGCCGCCTGGGCCTGCCGAATCCATTCAAGGAAACCGGGCTTCCGAATTTCAGCGGCACCGGCTTCAACATGGTGTACTCCTACGCCGACAATAAGCGCCAGAACATCACGCGCGTCATCAGCCTCGATCAGAACTTCACCAAGATCGCGGGCCGCCACGAACTGCAGTTCGGCGGGCGATTCCGGCACGAACGTCTCCACGTTCTGCCCGATCAGCAGCAGGTGCAAGGCAGTCACAGTTTTTCGAGCAACGCGACGGCGCTCTACGATCCGGCGTCGGGATCGTCCTACGGCGCGGTGCCCCGCACCGGCCATGATGCCGCCAACCTGTTCATCGGCGTAGCGGGCTCCTACTCGGCCCAGTTCGTGCGCAAATGGTATTTCATGACGGCGAAAGAAATCGCCGGGTACCTGCAGGACAACTTCAAAGTCAACTCGCGGCTCACGCTGAACCTCGGTGTGCGCTGGGAATTCTATCCGGCCTTTCGCGAAGGCAACAACGTGCTCACCGGATTCGATCCGAATTCGAGATCGATCATCAACGGCCAGCCGCTCCAGAAACTGTACGACCTCGGCGTGACCTCGCCCTCCATCGTGTCCAACTTTACCTCGATCGGCGTGAAGTTCATCACACCCGATCAGGCCGGTCTGCCCGGCGCCCTGATCCATTCCAATCCCTTCGACTTCGGACCGCGCGCCGGCTTCGCCTACAAGTTGTCGACCGGCCGCCGTTCGACCGTGCTGCGAGGCGGCTATGCGCTCTACGGCTTCCCGGTTCCCTTGCGCACCTTCAACGCTCGCATGCGACAGAACGCGCCGACCAATGCGCGGTTCACGCAATCGTATACCAGCTCGGCGCAAAGCCCGGACGGGCTGCCGAACTATACGCTGCGATCCGTACCGCTCGTGATCGCGGGCGTCAACTCGTCCAACGTTCTCAATCCGGCCCAGCCCGGCGGCGTGTCGCGCGGGTCGTTCCTCACCAGCTACTTCGACCCTGACCAGCCCACCACGCGCGCCCATGAGTGGAACCTGACACTTGAACGCGAGATCTTCGACAACACCGTCGTTCGCGCCGGCTACGTCGGGACCCATGGCAGCAAGCTCGAGCAGTTTTACACCTACAATGATTCGCCCGGCGATTACGTGTGGTTCATGAACACAGGCCTCCCTCTTCCCACCGGCGAATTCTCGGGCGTCGCGCGGCGCAGCTTCGATCAGACCACCTACGGCGGCATCGAGAAGTACGGCAAGTATGGCTGGTCGAACTACAACGGTATACAGCTCGAAGTCGAGCGCCGCTACGCGCGCGGCTACGGATTCCAGTTCTTCTACGTAATGTCGAATGCGATGCGCGCCGGCGGCGACGGCTGGAGCTCGGACTTCCTGAACGAGACGAATCTCTACTTGAACGGCGCCGTGCCTCAGGATCTGGACGCACGCAATCGCTTCCTCAACTACAAGCGCGACGCCGAGATGCCGAAGCATCGCGTGCGATGGAACTGGATCGTCGACCTTCCCTTCGGCCGTGGCAAAAAATTCGGCGGCAACGCGGGCGGTTTCGCGGATCGCCTGATTGGCGGCTGGCAGATCGCCGGCTTCGGCTCCTTGCGCAGCAACTACTTCAACCTCCCGACTGGCAATTTCGGATCGGTAGGCAACGTCGAATTCTACGGCAAGCAGTATCCGATCGAAGACTGCCGCAGCGGCGCCTGCTTCCAGGGCTACCTCTGGTACAACGGCTACATCCCGGCGCATCGCATTAACAGCGTCGACGCGCAGGGCCGGCCGAACGGCGTAATGGGTGTGCCGGCGAACTACAAGCCGTCCTCGACGCCGGTGTTCCCTACCCCCGCGAACGGCGGCAGTCCAAATGATCCCAACGCGATTTACTACGAAACGAACACGGTTTTTGTGCCGCTGAAGAACGGCTCGTTGCAGCGCACCACGCTGAATAACAACCTGCACCCGTGGCGCAACCAACCCGTGCCGGGCCCGTGGAGCCAGAGTCTCGACGCGTCCGTCTTCAAAAATACGCGAATCACCGAGCGCGTCTCCGCGCGTTTCAACGCCGACTTCTTCAACGTGCTCAACATGCCGGGCCTGAACCAGCCCGACTCGACTAGCGGCATCCTGAGCCTGCGCAACTCGGCCAACAGCGCCCGCCAGCTCCAGTTGACGCTCCGGATAACCTGGTGACGTGGCGCGGGCGCTCGTGCCTGCCGCGCCGGGACTCGTCCCGGCGCTTGGCGGTGAGGCCGCTCATCCTCACCATGCTCCTCGCCGCGCGGTTTGCTCACGCGACCTCGCCCCTCGCACAAGTCGACGCCCTCTTCGAGCCCCACAACCACACCACTACACCGGGCTGCGCAACCGGCGTCGCCCAAGACGGCAAAACGCTCCACGCAAAAGGCTACGGCGTCGCCGACCTCGAACATGACGTGCCCATCACGGCCAAGTCCGCTTTCTATCTCGCGTCGGCGTCCAAGCAGTTCACGGCGATGGCGGTTCACCTGCTCGTCGCGCACGGCCGCCTGTCGCTCGATGAGCCTGTGCGGAAGTATATTCCCGGCCTGCCGGCGTACACCGGGTCGATCACCATTCGCCAGCTTCTCTATCACACCAGCGGCTTGCGCGACTACATCGCAATCCTGGAGGTCGCGGGCGCCCCGGAGCCGTTTTCCCTGACCACCAACGACTTCCTCGCAATCCTCACCCGGCAGAAGCGGCTCAATTTCGAACCCGGCGCCGGGTTCCTGTATTCGAACTCGGGCTACGCGCTGCTGCCGATCGTCCTCCAGGGCATCACGGCCGAACCCCTCAGGACGTTTGCCAACGTCCATATCTTCGAGCCGCTCGGAATGAAAGACACCCGATACTACGACGATCGCGGACGCATCCTCAAGAACCGCGCCATCGGCTATTCGCGCAACGGCGCCGAGTGGCGCATCGACGCGCCGCCGCACGCCATGATGGGCGACGGCGGCGTGTACAGCTCCGTCGACGACTTGCTCCTCTGGGCGCGGAACTTCGACGCGGCCAAAGTCGGAGGCCGCAAGGTAATCGATCTGATGACGGCGCAGGGCTCGCTGAACGGAGGCCGCAAGATCCCCTATGGCGCCGGCATGACTGTGGAGTCGTATCGGGGATTGCGGACGCTGAGCCACACCGGATGGCTCGGCGGTTATCGCGCGAGCTTCCTCATGTTGCCGGATCAGAAGTTCACCACCGTCACGCTCTGCAACTCGGGAACTGCGGATGCGATCGCGCTCAACTACCAGATCGCGGAGATTTTCCACGGCGCCTCGATGCAGAAGGCGGGCGGCGAAGGACTGAAGGTTTCCGGCGCGGATGTGAAGCGCCGGTCCGGAGTTTTCCGCAGCGCCACCACCGGGCAGATTGTGCGAGTGGACGGGCGCGACGGGCGCCTCGTGATGCTCGACCTGTTTCGAGCCTATCCGCTGGAGCCGGTGACTTCTCTGCGATTCCGCTACACCGACGCGCGGCAACCCTTCGAGCTGACCTACGAGTCCAGCTTCGCGGCCATCGAGATCGCCTGGCACGGCGAGGACGTCGACCGATTCGAGCCGGCCAAACTGGCGGAAGTATCAGCCGCGGATTTGGCGCCCCTCGCCGGCAGCTACTTCAGCGAAGAAGCGCAAGCGCGATTCGAGATCGCCGCTACGCCGGGCGGGTTAACCTGGCAGCGCAAGGGCTGGGCGCCTGCCCGGCTCCAGCCGACCGTCCAGGATGAGTTCGTGCAGGGACCCGTACACCTGCGTCTGGTTCGCGACGCGTCCGGCGCCGTGACCGGCTTCGATCTGACTGCGGGGCGCGCGCGGAACCTTCGTTTCGTCAGAGAATCCCCACGGCCTTAAAGAAGCCCGATGGCCTTCGCGACCCGCCGCAGGATTTCGAGCGCGCGGTCGAGCTGCTCGCGCGTATGCGCCGCTGTCACGATGGTGCGAATGCGCGCTTTGCCTTCGGGAACGGTGGGGAACCCGATTCCGGTGGCGAGCACGCCCTGGTCGAACAACGCGCGCGAAAACTCGTGCGCCCGGCTCGCTTCGCCGGCCATGATCGGCGTAATCGGCGTCTCGCTCGCGCCGGTGTGGAAGCCCGCGTCTGCCGGGCCCTGCTTGAAGTGGCGCGTGTTCGTCCACAGCGCTTCGATGCGCTCCGGCTCCTGTTCGAGCACATCGAAGGCGGCCAGACATGCCGCGGCCACCGCGGGCGGATGCGACGTCGAGAACAGGAAGGGCCGCGCCCGATGGTACAGGAACTCGATCAGGTCGCGGCTGCCGCAGACGTAGCCGCCAAGCACGCCGATCGCTTTCGACAGCGTGCCCACCTGGACGTGCACGCGGCCGTGCAGGTTGAAGTGGTCGACCGTGCCGCGCCCGGCGCGCCCGAGCACGCCCGAGGAGTGCGCGTCATCCACCATCATGATCGCGCCGTGACGCTCCGCCGCCTCGACCAGCGCCGGAAGCGGGCCGATGTCGCCGTCCATCGAGAAGACGCCGTCGGTGATCAGCAGCTTTCGTCCCGAGGAAGACGCGAGCCCCGCAAGGATCCGATCGGCAGCGGCGGCGTCCTTATGCGGGAACACCTGGATCTTCGCTTTCGACAGACGGCACCCGTCGATGATGCTGGCGTGGTTCAGCTCGTCCGAGATGATGTGGTCTTCCGCGCCGAGAATCGCAGACACCGTGCCGGCGTTCGCCGCGAAGCCGGACTGAAACACGACGCACGCCTCGACGTTCTTGAACTGCGCGATGCGTTCCTCGAGCTGCATGTGCAGCGACATGGTGCCTGAGATCGTCCGCACGGCTCCGGAGCCGACGCCGAACCGGCGCGTCGCATCGAGCGCGGCCTCGCGAAGCCTGGGATGCGTGGTCAGACCGAGATAGTTGTTCGATGCGAGATTGATCACGCGTCGTCCGTCGAAGACCGATTCGGCGGCGCTTTCCGATTCGAGGATGCGAAGCCTCTGGTAGGCGCCCGCGGCTCGCCACGAAGCAAGCTGTTCGCTCAGATAAGCCAGCGCCGGCGGGTTCATGCTTTCCCGGTTCCGATCCGCTTGACGCGGATCTGCTTGTACTCGATCCAGCGCCCGGTCTCGTGCGCTTGCAGCATGATGCGGCCCGCATCGAGATTCTCCATCTCGCCGTACTCGACCACGTTTTCGCCGTTGATACGCACAATGCAGTGCGGGCCGTTAACGATGAGCTGGAACAGAAACCACTTCTCCGGCTCGATCTTCGGATAGATCGCCCGCTTGAATCCGTAAAGCGAACCGGTGGGATAGACCGCGCCTTCGACGTCGTGAAGCTGGATCTCGTAGTGGCGTCCGCGATTCCCCTGTCCTTCGGCGCGAAACAGAATGCCGCCGTTCGAGTAGCGGCTGGCGCGGATGTAGGTGTGCAGCTCAAAGTCGCGGAACCCATCGACGGTGGCCAGATGGCCGAGGCCGTCGGCGCGGAGCACTTCGCCAAGCGCATCCCAGCGGGCTTTGCCCTCGACGATTTCCCACTTGGCGAGGTCTTCGGGCTTCTCGTAGAGCGCTTGCCAGTGGTCTTTCGCCGGCAGCTCGCGGATGCGAAGATTGCGGAACCGGATCGGATAGCTCAGCGATTCGATGCCGAGATAGCCGCGGCGCAGGCGGTAGCGCAGCTCGGGGACGCTCTGAAGGTCAATCGCCTGCACCAGTTCGCCATTGATCCAGACTTGCAGGCGCGGCCAGTCCATGAGCGCGCGCAGCTCGTTCCACTCTCCCTGGTTCTTCACGTTGACGCGCAGAGGCGGCACGAGCGGAAAGATTGAGCCGGCCGACTCGGGCAGCATCTTCTGATCCTGCTTGTGAAACAGGTTGATCTTGAGACCGATCCAGGTGTTGCGGCCGTGCTCGGGCGCGTGCAGAAACAGACCCGAGTTCATCCAGCCCTTGAGGAAGAACTCGCAACGGAAGTCGAAGTTCTCGTATTGCTTTTCGGAGCGGAGCCAGGCCGGAAAGTTCGCGCCTTCGTGCACCGTGATGGCGCCCTCTTTGACATAGAAGGCCGACTCGGGGCCCTCGCGAATCTGCCAGCCGCGGAGCGTGCGGCCGTCGAACAAGGAGACGAAGCCGGATTCGAGTGCGGGCGTGCCGGCTGTCTGTGCGTCGAGTGCGGCGGGGAGTAGAGTGAGGAATGAACGGCGATCCATAGGGAGATTGTCCTCTATTACGCTACACTGAGTGCGACCGTGATAGGACGAATC
>JBOGMR010000164.1:0-9035 GCA_050746825.1 Bryobacteraceae bacterium
CCTCGCCGACGAGATCAACCGCGCCACGCCGAAGACCCAATCGGCGCTGCTCGAGGCGATGCAGGAGCGCACCGTCACAAGCGGCACGTCCACGCACGAGCTCGAAGCGCCCTTCCTCGTGATGGCCACACAAAATCCTATCGAGATGGAGGGCACCTATCCGCTGCCGGAAGCGCAGCTCGACCGCTTCCTCATGAAGATCCTGGTCACCTATCCCACCCGCGACGAGTTGAACAAGATCGTCGATCGGACGATTCAGAGAGAAGAAGTTCACGTGAACTCCGTGATCGACCGCCAGTCGATCCTCGAGGTGCGCAGCGTCTGCCGGCAGGTGCTGGTCGCGCCGCACGTGCAGGAGTTCGCGGTCGGAATGGTGATGGCGACTCAGCCCGAGCAGAAGGAAGCGCACGAGCTCGCTCGCAAGTACATCCGCTACGGCAGCTCGCCGCGCGGCGCCCAGGCCCTGGTCGAGTGCGGACGCGCGCGGGCGCTGATGCACGGGCGCTATCACTTGAGTATTGATGACGTGGTCACCGTGGCCGGCGCGGTTCTGCGGCACCGGATCATCCTCAACTTCGACGCCCACGCCGACGGCCAGACGCCCGAGACCATTCTCAATGCCATCATCAATGGCGTCACTGAAAAGGCCACTGCCGCCTGATCACAAGCGAGAGGTTTCCCCCATGGCCCCGGCCCCGCTGCTTGACCGAAAGCTCCTCGAGAAGTTGGAAAGGCTCACCATTCATTGGGAGAAGTCTTTCGGGGGTCTGGTCGGCGGACACAACCCTTCACGGTTCGCCGGCGGCGGGCAGGAATTCCTCGACCACCGCCACTTCCACCACGGCGACGATCTGCGCGCGGTGAACTGGCGCGCTTACATGCGTCTTGAGAAGCTGTTCCTGAAAATGTTCCAGATCGAGCCGCGCGTGCCGGTCCGCCTTCTCCTCGATACCAGCGCGTCGATGACCGCGCCGAACAATGAGAAATTCGATTACGCGCGCAAGCTCGCCGCTGCGCTGAGCTACGTCGGCCTGGTGCGGCTGGACACGATTGCGCTCCAGCCCTTTGCCGACGGCCTGGGCGAGCGCATGGTGTGCGGCGGCGGGCGCCATCGCTTCTCGCCCGTCGTGAACTACCTCACCGCTCTCGCCGCCAGCGGCCGCAGCGACTACCTGGAAACCGTCCGCCAATTTCTGTCCGAATACTCGCAGCGCGGCCTCCTGATCGTCATCTCCGATTTCCTGGATGACCGCGGCTGCGAGCGCTATCTCCAGTACCTCGCCGACTTCGGCCACGAGCTGCTGCTGATTCAATTGTGGTCGGAAGAGGACCGCGTGCCGCCTTGGACCGGTGAGCTCGATTTACTCGACGCCGAAAGCGGCGAGCACCTGAAAATCCAGGTTGACGCACCCGCCCGCGACAAATACACCGCCGCGTTCGATCGATATTCGAACGGATTGCAACAGCTCGCCATGCGCAACGCAGGGCGCTATGTCGGCGTATCCACTTCCATGCCGCTCGAAGACATCATCTTCGGCCCGCTGGCGAAGGCGCAGGGGATCGCATAATGTTCCTCCTTAACCTGTCGTTGCCGCAACTGCTTTCGTTGTTCGGAGGTGCTTCGGCGATCGTGGTGGCGCTGTACCTCTTCGATCGCTCGCGCCGGAAGCAGGTTGTCGCCACTCTCCGCTTTTGGATCGCAGCCGAACAGCCGCTTGCCGTCTCGCACCGCAAGCACATTCACCAGCCGCTCTCGCTGATTTTGCAGTTGCTGAGCATCGCGTTGTTGCTGCTTGCGATCGCGCAGCTTCGGATCGGCTCTCCGGGCTCGGCGCCGCCCGACCACATCCTGCTGCTTGAGACTTCCGCCTGGATGAACGCCCGGCTGCCGCGCACGGCGAACTCGCGGCAGGTGCGGACGCTGATGGATGAAGCCCGCAGCCGTGCGTCGTCCTACGTGCGCGCGCTGCCGGCGGGTCATCGCGTGATGGTGGTTCGCGCCGACGCCCTGGCCACGCCGGTCACGGGATTCGAAGCGAGCCGGCAGAAGATCGAGGAAGCCATCGCCGCCTCCCGGCCCGGATCGACGGCGCTCAACCTCGAGCGAGGCATGGAATTCGCGCGGCAGACGCAGGCGCTGAGCGCCCGCCGTGCAGGAGAAGTCGTGTTCGTGGGCTCCGGCCGCATCTCCGAACAGGAGAGCGAGGCGGCCTCCGCGGCGGGCGCGCCGAACCTGCGAGTTCTCCCCGTCGCCGACGCCATCGAGAACTGCGGCCTCCGGAGGATCGGCCTGCGGCAGTCGCCGCACAATCCGGGTTTGTGGGAAATCCTGGTTTCCGCGCGCAACTACGGAGCGCGCGCACGCCCCATCACGATGCATCTTCGCTTTGGCGACGCGCCCGTGGGCGCCCGTCAACTCTCGCTACCGCCCGCAGCGGAGCAGGAGGCTGTGTTCACACTGAACACGCGCGCCGCCGGCTTGCTCGAAGTCCGGCTGGTCACGCGCGACGATTTTCCGGACGACGATCGCGTGGTCCTCGAACTGCCGCAGCAGAAGTCGCTTCCGGTGGTTGTGTACTCGAACGAACCGGAAACATTGCGCCCGGCGCTCGAAGCCGACCCGCGCGTCACCGCTGTTTTCAAGCGGCCTGGCGAATACAAGCCGGATGGAGCCACGCTCATCGTGCTGGATCGATTCCGGCCGCAGCCGCCCCCAACCGTCGATTCCATCTGGATCGATCCACCCGCAGAAGGATCGCCGATTCCCGTCGCCAAAAACGTCACCGGCGCCAAAATCGTGCAGTGGAACGCAGCCCATCCGCTCGGCTCGGGCCTGCGCACCAAAGATCTCACGCTGGCTTCAACTTCTGTTTTCCGGCCCGCGCCCGGCGAATTGACCATAGCCGAGAGCGACGCGGGCCCCGTAGTGGTGGCGCGCAACACGAAGCCCAAGATCGTCGTGATGGGCTTTCATCCCGCACGATCCGCGATGCGTTACGAGCTCGCCGCGCCGCTGCTGTTCGCGAATTCGCTTCGCTGGATGGCGCCCGATGTGTTCCGCCGTCTCGACCTGACCGCCGGCAGCGTCGGGACCGTGAGCCTCACGCTCGATCCCGACGTGCAGGCTTCCGAGGTGCGCGTACTCCATGAGGATGGCCGTCCCCTGCCCTACTCGCTGCGCGGTCAATCGATGCGCTTCTTCTCCGGCGAGTCCGGGCTTGTCCGCGTCATTGCGGCCGATCGCGAGATGGTCTACTCGCTCACTCTCCCCGAGCTCGGCCCGGCCAAGTGGACGCCGCCGGCGGGAGCCGAAAAAGGCATTCCGGCGTTTCGCGATCGCGGCGCCGCCTCCTCCGACATCTGGCAGGTTCTCGCCGCACTCGGCGCCATCGGTTTGATTGCCGAGTGGCTGATCTACGGCCGTTTTTGGCGTACGCGGCGCGTGAGTGGCTCGCTTCGCACTCCGCGGTTCCGAATTCTTTCGGGCGCGTCTAAGGGTGTGCGATGACTTTCGCTCGAGGCTGGGCCCTTTGGCTCGCCGTGCTCCCGATTGCCTGGGCGCTGGTCGAATGGCCGCGCGCCATTCGCCGCACGGCCCTCGTACTGAAGATGGCGGCGATCTTCGCGGTGATCCTCGCGCTCGCCGAGCCGCGCCTGCAAGTCTTCGAGACCAAGGTCGGCGTGGTGGTGCTTGCCGACACGTCGGCCGGCGTATCCGCACCTGACCTCGCGCGCGAATCGCGGATCGTCTCGCAAATCGAATCGGCGCGAGGCCGCCACTGGACCCGCGTGATTCCGTTCGCCCGCCACGCACGCCCGGTGAGCCCGTCAGAGCGAGCGAATTCGTGGGCCCTGCAACACACCGCGGGCGAAGCCGGCCGCGGCACGGACCTGGAAGCCGCGTTGCGCGAGGCCGTGGCGTCGGCGCCTGCGGGTCTTGTGCCCCGCATCGCGCTCATCTCCGACGGTAACGAAAATGTAGGCAGCGTGGTGCGCGCGGCGTGGCAGGCGCGCCAACTCGGGATTCCAGTCGATACGTTCCCGCTCCCGGGACGTCCCAAGCCGAGTCTGCGCATCGAGTCTTTCGCCCTGCCGACGCGCGTATTCAGCGGCGAGCACTTCCCCATTGACGTCACTCTGTCGGCCGCGCCGCAGGTACCCAAAGCGACCAATGCGAATGTTGAAATCACTGCGGAAGGAAAATCGCTCGGAGCGCAGACCATCCAGATTAACCCCGGCTTGAATCATTTCCGCGTTCACGCGACCGTGGCCACTGCCGGTGCGGTGGACCTGGCCGGCACGGTAACCATCCATCAGACCGGCGTCGCGCCGGAACATGCGCGGTTCGAGCAGGCCCTCACGCTGCAAAAGCCCGTTGTGCTCGTGGTCACGCAAGACCCGCTCGAATCCGAGCGCCATCTCTTCCAGACTCTGCAAGCCAACCAGTTCGATGTGCGTCGCGCCCCGCAAGGCCTGCCCGACGACTTCTCCGAATACCAGCTCGTCATCATTAACAACTGGGACATGGAAGTGGTCCCTCCCGATCGCAAAGCCAAGCTCGAACAATATGTGAAGGAAGGCGGCGGCCTGCTGTGGCTGAGCGGTGAGCGGAACATCTACGTGGAAAAGAAGGGCCCCGAGGATCCGCTCGATCGGACACTCCCCGCGAAGCTTGCGCCGCCCAGAACGCCCGAAGGCACCTGCGTCGTGCTCATCGTTGACAAATCGTCGTCAATGGAAGGCAAGAAGATGGAGCTCGCGCGCCTGGCCTCGATCGGCGTCATCGACAATCTGCGGCCCATCGATCTGGTTGGCGTCCTCATCTTCGACAACTCGTTCCAGTGGACCGTGCCGATCCGCCGCGCCCTCGACCGCCTGCTGATCAAGCGCCTCATCGCCGGAATCACGCCCGACGGCGGAACCCAGATTGCGCCGGCTCTCGCCGAGGCCTATCGCCGCATCGCGCCCGTCAATGCGGTCTACAAGCACATCGTGCTGCTCACCGACGGAATTTCCGAGGAAGGCGATAGCATCTCCGTGGCGCGCGAGGCGTCCCAGAATCGCGTGACGATTTCGACGGTCGGCCTCGGTCAGGATGTCAACCGCGCGTACCTCGAAAAAGTCGCGTCGTTCTCGAAAGGGAAATCGTACTTCCTCAACGATCCCTCCGGCCTGGAACAGATCTTGCTGCGCGACGTGCTGGAACACACCGGCTCGACCGCAGTGGAGAAGCCGGTGAAACCGGTGGTGGCCAAGCAGGCCGAGCTGCTTGGCGGGATCGACATAGCCTCCGCGCCTGCGCTGCGGGGCTATGTGAAGTTCATTTCCAAGCCCACCGCCGACACGATTCTCACCATCGATGAGAAGGACCCGCTGCTCGTCCGCTGGCAGTACGGACTCGGGCGAGCCGCGATTTTCAGCTCAGACGCCAAGACGCGCTGGGCCGCCGACTGGCTCACCTGGAACTCCTACGATCGCTTCTGGGCCAACGTCGTCCGGGACCTGTTGCCGCACTCCGGCGCAACCGAGGCCACTGCCGACTACGACAGCGCCAACGACGCGCTCGTCGTCGACTACCGCCTCGGCCGCAACGTTCACGAGCCGGCTACGATTCCGGAAATCTACATCTTCGGTCCGAGTGGATTTCAGCGCCCCGTGAAAGTGATCAAGATGGCCTCCGGCACCTATCGCGTGCGCATTCCGATCGGCGGCCGCCAGGGATTATTCCGCGTCCGCCCACTCGCTGAATCGCGGGTCTTCCCCGAGGTAGGCTTCTACCGCCAGGAAGAAGAAATGGCGGAGTACGGATCGAACGAGTTCCTGCTCCGTCAGATTTCGAGCGCCACCGGCGGCCGCCATAATCCGCAACCGCGCCAGGTGTTCGATTCCGCCGGCCGCAGCGTACCATCCACGATGGACCTCTGGCCCGGATTGCTGGCGCTCGCAATTCTGCTGAATATTCTGGAGCTTCTGTTGCGCAAGGGCAAAGGCGTTCTGGAAGCAATCCGGGGCCGCCGCGAAGAGCGCATCGCCCCGGCCGCGTAGCTCAAACGGAAAGCCGTCTCGCAGACTAGGCGTTCTTCTGAAGCGCCAGCATACCGAACAGGCCGCGCCTTGCTTCCACCTTCGGGGCCTGCTTCGGCAGCATCAATTCCCCAAGGGCCTCAAAGCGCTTCCCGAGATCGGAAGTAACGTCCACTGGTTTGCCCGTAACCAGCGCTTTGTGAATATGCGCTTTGGCAGGTGGCAGCGCAATCTCCACTTTCCGGCCGAAGACCTTCTCCATCTCTTCAACCGGCAGGTCTGCGCCCTTCTGATACTGATTGAGCACGACGCTCACGCGATCATCGAGATCAAATCTCCGCAGCGCATCCAGACGGCAGCGCGCCAAATGCAGGGCCGGCAGATCCGGCGTCACCACCAGGAAAATCCGGTTTGCTTCCTGCAGCATCGCGATCGAATTGCGGTCGATCGGACCCGGCAGATCGATCACGACCGACCGGTAATTTCGCCGGGTGAATTCGATCAGCCGGCGCAGCTGCGAAGCGTGAATCTCCACGTCGCGATCGTACGCGCCCGCTGGCAGCACATCCAGGTCGCCCGACTTCGTGATCAGCTTACTCCACAGATACTCGTCGAGGTCCGGCGAGTTTTCGATGGCGTCGAGCACCGTATACGCCGGCCGGAGTTGGAGCATGAATCCGACGATTCCCGCGTTCACATCCAGATCGATGAGCAGCGTGCTTGCGTCCTTCCGCCGCGCCAGCGCCAGAGCAGAGTTGACGGCCATCGTGCTCGCTCCCGCGCCCGCCTTCGCGGGCAGATAGGCGCAGACCGCATCGGTCACGTGCACGCTGGGCGGATTGCTCTCGACGGCTTCCTCGACGCGCGTCAACACCTCGCTCAGGTTGCGATGATCGAACGGCGGCGCTACAAACTGCCGCATGCCCGCGCGCATCGCGTTAAGAAGTGTGTCGGCGTCGCAAATGTTGTGGAAAGCTACGATCTGAGTTCCAGGCGCAAGCAGTTGGATCCGTTCCGCCACATCGGCGGCGTCGCGAAACGATCCGACGCTGAGAAAGACACACTGCGGTACGATCGCCCGCAGCAGCGGTCCCAGCTCGGCTTCATTCGGATATCGCTCAACCTTGCGCAGCACCAGAACCCGGCGCGACGCAGACAGTGCTTCGGCCAGCGAATCGGCCAACTCGGTATCCGGACAAATAATAACGCCGCTCAGCATGTGCAACTGCTTCCCAACTAGAACTTGGCTCGCGGTGGATGATCCCGGAAGCCACTGAAATGGCAACCTGTCCTACCTAGCAGGGGTTCAGGGCGGGACTCTACAACTCCGGTACTATTATCGCCACGGAGACACGAGCGGGTAAAGGAAAAAGTCTTCTTAGTACGGAAGTTCCGCGCGTACTGCTGTGGTACCCCTGCACTATCTTGCAGCAACCGTTCTGCATAGGTCCGGTGTCGTCGCTTCATAAATCAGTTCTCGCAGGGATCGCGCGGATGTTGCTCCACTCGAGTCCAAACCGGTATACGAGTCTCGCCTCAGAAAGGATTACGAAAGGCGCCGATCTTCAGGTACTGCTCAAGCAGTTCTCCCCTGGAGACCCGATCCAGCGCGTTGAGCCCCTCGCGATACAACGCCGCCGTGTCGATGCTCTGGTACAGAGGCAGGAAGCCCGCCAGCTTGCGCAAAGCCTTTTGCAATTGCCGTTTCGCGCCGGTTTGATTAGTCTGCTGCTGATGATAGAACGCCACTGCGAAGTGGATCAGCGCCTGGATGAAAAGTCGCGAGGGGCCGGAGGTCAGCTTCCACAGCTCTTCCAGCACTTCGTGGGACTCATAGAACTCCTCGCGGTCAAACAGGGAGAGGCCCCGCAGATAGAGGGGGTCGATAGTTAGCAAATGTTACCTTACTTAGGTCACGGCGTGGCCCTTGTGTTGACTTCGATACCATTCGAGGGTCAGGCGGATTCCCTCTTCGAATGTGAACCGCGGCGCGTGCCCGAGTAACTGGACGGCGAGGTCCGTGCCCGCCTGCGAGTCGCGAACGTCGCCCGCGCGAGGCGGACCGTACACGGGCGAGATCTCGACGCCCTCGATCTTCTGCAGGAGACGCCAGGCTTCGTTCAGCGTGATGCGCCCGCCGTTACCGCCATTCACGACCCGTCCCGAGACACCGTCGGCCTTGGCCGCTTTGAGATTCAGATCGACTACGTCGTCGACGTAAGTGAAATCGCGCGACTGTTCGCCATCGCCGAATATTGTGGGCGCGCTGCGCTCGAGGATCGCATTCATGAACAGCGAAAGCACGCCGGAATAGGGGCTGGACGGGTCCTGCCGCGGGCCGTAGACGTTGAAGTAGCGCAGCGCAACCGTATCCAGGCCGAAGCACGAACTGAAAATGTTCGCATAGTATTCGCCCACCAACTTTTGCAGAGCGTAAGGCGACCGCGGCTGCGGCGTCATGCTCTCGACCTTGGGCAGCACCTCGGTATCGCCGTAGGCCGAAGACGAAGCCGCATAGACCACGCGGCCCGCCTTCCCTTCCCGCGCCGCGCGCAGCACGTTGAATGTACCGTCGATGTTGGTTTCGTGCGACGGCACCGGATCGTCGATCGAGCGAGGCACCGACGGAATCGCAGCCTGGTGAAACACAACGTCCGCTCCCCGCAGGATCGGCGCGATCTCTTCGTAATGCCGGATGTCGGTGCGCTGCAGGTCGACGCTCGACGCCACTTCGTCGAGATTCTCCGCGCTCCCGCCACGCAGGTTGTCAATCACGGTGACCCTTGAGGCGCCATGCCTCAGCAGGCCGCGTACGAGGGCGGATCCGATGAACCCGGCGCCCCCCACCACTACGTATTTGCCCATGCCGGTTGTTGGAGTTTCAATTCCGCTATCTGCGATTCGAGGAACCTCAACGACTCCGCGCCGATCCGCTCGGCCCCGTGAGAGAAATCGAACACTTCCAGCGATACCCAGCCGCTGTAGCCACGGCGGCCGAGCACCTCAAGCAC
>JBOGMR010000165.1:0-2810 GCA_050746825.1 Bryobacteraceae bacterium
TCAAGGCCATAGACTTGTGCCAACTTCACGCCCTTAACTTGTAAACTACCGCTAGAGATGGATTGGAAGAGGCGCCGCTTTCTTTTTGATTCGGCTGCGGGACTCTGGCTTGCGACGAAGGCGCAGGGTTTCCAGCAGCCCGAAGCACTCCGCATTAAAATTGTGGACGCCGCGACGAAGAAGCCGTTAGCTGCGCGGATTCGGTTGGTGGATGCGCGCGGGGCCGAGGTGACCCCGGTGGGAAGAAGCGGGGAGCCCGCGAAGGACGCCGTCGAGGGCGACGTCCGTTTCCAGTCACGCGGCTACTATTACACGGACGGCGTCCTCATGGTGCGCCCCGGCGCGTTTCCGCTGCGGTATACCGTCGTGCGGGGCTACGAGCACGAAATCGCGGAAGGCACGCTCACGGGCGCTTCGACAATCGAACTGCGGCGCTGGTCGTCGGTGGCTCGCCAGCGTTATTACAGCGGCGATGTCCACATTCACCACATCTCGCCTAAGACCTGCCGTCTCGAGATGGACGCTGAAGATTTGGACGTCGCGCATATTCTGACGTCGGATTTCACCAGGGACCAGCACGAGTTCGAAGGACGGGTCAACCGGAACTCGAGCGATGGCCGCTTCATCTACGTCTCCCAGGAGTTTCGCCACGATCATCTCGGCCACATGTGCGTACTGGATCTCAAGAAACTGATCCAGCCGGTGAAGCCGATGCAGAAGGAGCACTATCCGCTG
Source organism: Bryobacteraceae bacterium (assembly GCA_050746825.1). Classification (GTDB taxonomy): domain Bacteria; phylum Acidobacteriota; class Terriglobia; order Bryobacterales; family Bryobacteraceae; genus JBOGMR01. The sequence continues at coordinate 736 of JBOGMR010000165.1, forward strand.
CACCTCACTGCCTGCGACACCGCGCATGCGCAGGGCGGCTACGTCACATGGGCGCATTTCGCTAGCTGGCCGGGCTATGAGAGCCCGCTCGATGTGGCCATGGAAAAGCTCGACGGCGTCGAACTGCTCTGCGTGCTCGATCCGCGGGAAACGCCGCTGTATGCGACGCAGGTCATTCAAGAGCTGCAGGCCAATCAAGGGCTACACCTCTGGTATCGCTACCTCAACTGCGGCTTTCGTCTCACCGCCAGCGCGGGAACGGACAAGATGACGACGTTCGTGACCGTCGGCTCGAATCGCGTGTACGTGCAGGTGGACGGCGAATTCACGTACGGCAACTGGATGCGCGGGCTGCGGCGCGGACGTACCTTTGTGACTAACAGCCCGATGCTCGAGTTCACAGTAAACGGGCGTCCGCCGGGGGACGCCATCGAAGTGTCGTCGAAGAATTCCGTGGTTCGCGTTCAAGTGAAGGCGCAATCGCAACTGCCTTACGACCGGTTGGAGGTCGTCGTGAACGGCGCAGTGGTGGCGGATAGTTCGCCCTCCGGCTCGCATCATCGCGCGTCCATCAATTTCGAGCACAAGGCCACCGATAGCTGTTGGATCGCGGCGCGTGTGCTCGAAGATTCGTCGACGTATCGCGCGAAGCAGGTCAACTTCCGAACCATTCATCAGCCGCAGGGAACGCTGCACGGCAATTACTACGGAACGCGGCGTCCGGAAACGGTGTTCGCTCACACGTCGCCAGTGTACGTGCTCCGCGATGGCCGGCCGATCCGGAGCCAGGAGGACGCCGAGTTTTACGTGCGCTATCTCGATTCCGTTGTCGCATGGCTCGAGAGGGAAGGCCGGTTCGCGCGGCCATCGGACAAGACGGCGACTCTCGATGCGTTCCGCGCGGGACAGCGCGTGTACCGCCGCCGGGCGGAAGAGGCGGCGCAGCGCAAGACCGCAACGCTCCCTGACGGTCGGGGCTCTCTAAGAAGGTCTTCTCCGTCATACAATAACGTTGACATGAGCACAGCCACCTCGAGACGATCATTTCTACTGGCGGCAGGAGGAGGTTGCGCGGCCATGCTGGCGCAGCAGCAGCGCAACAATGTTCTCTTCATTGCCTCCGATGACCTGAACCATTGTCTAAGCGCCTATGGCCATGCGGTGATCCAGACACCCAACATCGATCGCATCGCTCAGGCCGGCGTCCGCTTCGATCGCTCCTACTGCCAGTTTCCGCTGTGCAGTCCCTCGCGGTCCTCAATCATGACGGGACTGGCGCCCGACACGACGGGGGTCTACGATTTGCAGAAACATTTCCGGGAGAGCGTCCCGGACGTGGTCACTCTGCCGCAGCTCTTTCAAAAGAACGGCAGCTTCGCGGCGCGTGTTGGAAAGATCTATCATTACGGCAATCCCGGCCAGATTGGGACCGACGGGCTCGACGACGCTCCGTCCTGGAACGGGAAGGTAAATCCCAAGGGAGTCGACAAGGCCGAGGAGCCGAAACTGACGAACTACACGCCGGACCGCGGCCTCGGCAGCGCTCTCTGTTTCTACGCCTCGCCCGCTAAGGACGAAGAGCACACCGACGGCATGGTTGCGAGCGAGACCATTCGTCTGATGGAAGAGAATCGCAATCGGGCCTGGTTTCTGGGCGCGGGCTTCTATCGACCGCACTGTCCTTACATCGCGCCATCGAAATATTTCGATCGAGTCCCGCTGAGCAAGGTGAAACTGGCGCCCTTCGAAGATTGGGAGATGTCGATCGCGCCCCAGTGGGCCTACTTCACGAGGCCCGGGAATTGGGGATTGAGTGAGAAGCAGCGGCTGGAGGTGATGCAAGCCTACTATGCTTCGATCCTGTTCATGGACGCGCAGGTGGGCCGGCTCCTCGCGGCTCTCGAGCGGCTGAAGCTGCAGGACCGGACCACCATTGTCTTCTGGAGCGACCATGGTTACCAGCTCGGCGAGCACGGCCAGTGGATGAAGCAGACTCTGTTCGAGCCTTCCGCGCGATCGCCGCTGATCATCGCGGGTGCGGGCGTCAAAGCGCGAGGCAAGGGTTGCGCCCGGAC
>JBOGMR010000166.1:0-6830 GCA_050746825.1 Bryobacteraceae bacterium
GGCGTACTCCAGGAGGGCTGGTGATGCCTCAAATTTGCGAAAGTAGGGCTAGAGGACACCGATGACGAAGCGGATCTGACCGCATTTGTCCTCCATCTCCTCTACAAATTTGCCGTCCTACGGGAAGCTCACACAGTTCCACTGTCGCGACTGCACCGAATCAGTCTTGAACAATACGACAGGTTCATTTCGGGCTGACTGTGCCAAGTGGCGGCAGGCTCCCGGTCTTGCTAGTGGTAGCAACCTTCCGGTCGATAAAGGAATTCTTTGACCGTGAGTGGGACATCGATTATCAGGGCATAAATGTCGCCGATGCGGCTGCGGGAGCGGGTGGCGACATTACGATCTCGAACGCGGGAAGCGTGCTGCTATCCGCCGAAGTCATGAGCGCGACATCGACCGCAACTGACCGCAACCGAGTGGCGGCGACATTCAACACGAAAATAGCACCGAACGGAATAGAGGACTATATGTTCTTCGTGCGACTCGCCGGGGTAGACCCAGAGGCAAGGGCGCTCGCCCGCCAATACTTCACACAGGGTCATGAGGTTAATTTCCTGGAGATCAAGGAATGGATTTTGATGTCACTCGCGACGATGGGGAGGCAGGGTAGAGACGACTTCAACAGGATTCTTATCGGCTTGCTGGATGGACCCGATATCCCGCGCAATGTCAAAGTCGGTTGGAATAACCAAATTGCTGCACTTGTGGAAGCCTGAAGCCGAGCGCTGAGTGACCGTCCGCCCAAAAACATTTTTGGCCCTGTCCTGGTGTAACTGTTTTTGTAACCGTTCCGGGAAATTTCGGGACACGGCGGGAAACCGCAACCGCGCGGAAGTGCCATAAATCCGCCGCGGTTAGGTGTCTCAGGGTGTCCGCGAATATCTCGAAATTGGATCATGAGTCCGCTGCTCTAACCGGCTGAGCTAAGGGCCCCGACACGCTTATTGTAACGACTTTCACGCACACGCCACGGCGCCGCCGGTCAGCGGACCGCGAGCGTGAAATCGACTGTCAGGACCAGAGCTTCTCCGGTCACCTGCATCGCCGGAACACTGAAGCTGACCAGCTCGGGCCGATAGGGAGACTGCTCGATGAGCTTCCGCGCGTCGTCCATCACCCGATATTCGAATTGGCGCGTGATACTTTCCGCAAGCGCCAAGCGCACTCGCCGTATGTAGAGACCGTCGCGTCCCGGGCTGTCGACGCGTACATCCCTCAGAGCAATGCGCCCGTCCTGATAATAGGGCGCCGCGGCGATGTGCACGTCAAAGTCGCCGCCCAGGCCGACGCACTTGCCGAAAAAATTTCCGGCCGAACGTCCGCTGAAGTGCGCTTTGACGAACAAGCGTCCGTTGCCGGCCGGTCCCACCTCCGGCCGCTCCAGATACGCGTAGCTGCACTTGGCGTCGGGCTGGCCGCGTACATACCTGCGCCCTTCCTGGGTGAAGATCTGCTCGGCGAGCACGCGCTGTAAAGCCGAGTAGTGGATGCGCAGCTCGACGCAAAGTGCCGGTTCCACCGCGGACAGCCACAGCAGAAGACAGGCGGCTTTGGGAAGCCCCCCGCTCAATCCTTGAGACACTCCGCGATCTCTTTTTCCCCGATGGCGCCTTCTTTGATCACGCGCCAATAAGGCTCGGTGATGTCGACGGTGGTGGATCCGCCTGCCGCGCAAAGTCCGCCGTCGAGCACCAGATCGACGCGACCGTCCATCATGCCGAATACTTCGATGCCGCTCCGGCAGGTGGGCTGGCCCGAGATGTTCGCGCTGGTAGCGATCAGCGGTTGCCCCATTCTTTCAATCAGCGCATTAGCGACCGGCGCACGCGACTGCCGGATCGCGAGCCGTCCGGTATTGCCCGTCACCCTGAGCGGAACCTTCGGCGATGCGGCCACGATGATCGTCAGCGGGCCCGGCCAGAATCGCCTGGCCAACAGATAAAAGCGGTTCGAAAGCTCTCTGCCGAGATCCTCGGCCATAAAGATGTCGCTCACCAGCAGCGGCAGGGAGCGATGATTCTCGCGGCCTTTGGCGCAAAACACCTGCGTCACCGCGCGAAGGTTGAACGGATCGGCAACCAGCGTATAGAGCGCGTCGGTCGGGATCGCCACTACCTTGCCCTGAAACACGGCCGACGCAGCGCGATCGAGCGCCGCTTCGGGCGGCTGCTCGGGATCGATCTCGATCAAGTCCGTCGGCACGTCAGTACGATCCCCGCAGTGCACCGGCGGCGGCTTCGATGTGCGCCGGCGTGGTTCCGCAGCATCCGCCAATCCATCGCACACCTTCCTCACAGAACCGGCGCGTAAAACCCGCCATCTGGTCCGGTGACAGTGAATACTCTGCTCGCGCGCCGATCTTCCGCGGAAGCCCGGCGTTTGGCATGGCGCTCAGCGGCTTCGATGAAAGCGGGCGCATTCGTGCGACGGTCTCGAGGACAACCTCCGGCCCGGTTGAGCAATTGCAGCCGATCCCGTCGACCGGCCACGCGTCCATTTCGCGCGCCGCTTTTTCAGGAGTCGCGCCGTCTCGCATCAGCGCATCCGCATCCACCGTGACGTGCGCAACGATGACCATGGCCGGCCCTGCGGCCAGACGCGCCCCCTGAACGGCCTCGCGCAGTTCAGCCAGACTGTAGAACGTCTCCAGCAGCAGCAGATCGACGCCGGCTTCGACCAGCGCGCCGATCTGCTCCCGATAGACCGACGCACAACCACCCAGCGGACCCACGGCTCCGGCGACAAACGCAGCACTTCCCGCGGCCTCCCGCGCCAGTCTCACTCCCGCCTGGTTGATCTCCGCCACCTTCTCTCCAAGTCCGAAAGTAGACAGCCTCTCCCGGTTGGCGCCGAAAGTATTCGTCGCGATGATCCCGGCGCCAGCCCGAACGTACGCGCAGTGAATCCGGCTCACCGCGGCGGGCGACGACAGGTTCAGTTCGTCGAAGCATGACTCGACCGGTACGCCCTGTTCGATCAGCATCGTGCCCATCGCGCCGTCGCCCGGCATCGCGCGCCGGCCGAACGTGCGCCGAAACTCCAGCGTCCGGCTCCGTGTGACTGTGGCGTTCATATCAGAACGGGATCACGCGGCGAAACGCACGCGTTTAGATTGACGGTACACGGCGATTGTAGCATCCGCATCCCCGGCCCGGAGCGGCCGCCCCGGTTCCGTGCTTCTTGAATTCCCATATTCCCATACTGCGCTAGAATAATTAAGGTAGCGACGCGAGCGTGAAAACCACTGTCGAGATTCGCGATCCTCTGTTCCGGCGCGCTAAGAAATATTGCGCCGAGCACGGAATTCCCCTGCGTGCCCTGATCGAGGATGGCCTGCGGCAGATCCTCGAACCCCCGCCGCCCAAGCGGTTCCGCCTCAAGCGCTTCGGATTTCGCGGCGAAGGGCCGATCGGGCCGTCCGACTGGCCGTCCATACGGGAGATTGTCTACGAAGGCCGCGGTGGAGCGGGAACCCCCGATGACCGGCGTTGATTCCAACATCCTGGTGTACGCTCACCGGTTGGATTCGCCCTGGAACGCGCCCGCCAACCGCCGTCTCCGGGATCTTGCCGAGGGCAACGCGCCGTGGGCGATTCCCTGGCCCTGCATTCACGAGTTTCTTGCGATTGTGACTCACCCAAAACTATACCGCCCGGCCACACCGCTTGAAAAAGCTCTGGCCGACCTGGAAGAGTTGTTTGGATCGCCGGCTCTGCAACTGATCGGCGAAGACGCTGGTTATTGGAACGTGTTCGCTCGCCTGGCGCGACAGGGGCTCGCCGCAGGTCCTGTGGTGCATGACGCTCGTATCGCGGCGATTTGCCTCGAACACAGCGTTCGCACATTCTGGTCGGCCGACCGCGATTTCTCGCGCTTTCCCGGGCTCGAGGTCGTGAACCCGCTGGTGGTCCCCTGAGGGCTACTCTTCGTCGTGCTGCGCCGCCAGGGCGGTCAACACGTTCAGGTCCTCGAGCGTCGTCACGTCTCCCGCCACCGTGTTGTTCGTCACAATCTCCCGCAACAGCCGCCGCATGATCTTCCCGCTGCGCGTCTTCGGCAACCCGTCGGTAAATCGGATCTGCTCGGGCTTGGCGAAACTGCCGATCTCTTTGGCGACCCACTTGCGCAGGTCCTCCGCTAATTCGTCGTGATTCCAATCGCCCTTCTTCAAAGTGACGAACGCGGCCACGGCCTGCCCGGTCACTTCATGTGGCTTGCCCACCACGGCCGCTTCGGCCACGGCGGGATGCCGAACCAGCGCCGACTCGAGTTCCATCGTGCTCAGCCGATGCCCGCTGACGTTCATCACATCGTCCACCCGGCCCAGGATCCAGCAGTAGCCATCGGCGTCGCGCCGCGCCGCATCGCCCGTCAGGTAATTGCCCGGGAACCGGCCCCAGTAATTCTCTTTGTAGCGCCCGGGATCGCCCCATAGTGTCCGCAGCATGCTGGGCCAGGGTTTCCGGATGATCAGGAACCCTTCCTTGTCCACGCCCACCGGATTGCCGCTCACGTCCACCACGTCCGGAAACACGCCCGGCAGCGGCAGCGTGGCTGACCCGGGTTTGGCCGGCACGGCGCCGGGCATCGGCGAGATCATAATCGCGCCCGTTTCCGTCTGCCACCATGTGTCCACAATCGGGCAGCGCTCCTTGCCGATCGTCTTGTAGTACCACTCCCACGCCGACGGATTGATCGGTTCGCCCACCGAGCCCAGTAGTCTCAGGCTCGAAAGATCGTGCTTGTTCGGCCACTGATCGCCCAGCCGGATGAACGAACGGATCGCCGTTGGCGATGTGTAGAAAATATTGACGCGGTACTTCTCGACGATCCGCCAGAAACGATCCGGCTGCGGGAAATCCGGCGCGCCTTCGTACATCAGCGAAGTCGCGCCAGCCGCCAGCGGCCCATACACGATGTACGAGTGGCCCGTGACCCAACCGATATCGGCCGTACACCAGTAGGTGTCCTCGTCGCGCAGATCGAACACCCATTTCATCGTCATCGCGGCTTGCAGCAGGTAGCCGCCGGTGGAATGCTGGATGCCCTTCGGCTTCCCGGTCGTCCCCGAGGTGTACAGCACGAACAGCGGATGCTCGGCGTCGAGCGGTTCGGCGGGGCAGACCTCGGCCGCATCCTGATCCAGTTCGTGCCACCACAAGTCGCGACCCGCCTTCATCGGTATGTCGGATCCCGTGCGCTTGTAGACAATCACGTCGCGGACGCTCGGACATTCCGTGAGCGCCTCATCGACGGCAGGCTTCAGCCGAACCTCTTTCCCGCGCCGCCAGCCGCCGTCCGCCGTGATCACGACCGACGCGTTCAGGTCCTGAATCCGCGCCTTCAGCGCCTCCGCCGAGAACCCACCGAACACCACGCTGTGCGTAATCCCCAGCCGCGCGCAGGCCAGCAACGCTATAGGCAACTCCGGAATCATCGGCATATAGACGATGGCGCGATCTCCCGCTTTATGGCCGCGGGATTTGAGCACAGAGGCAAACCGGTTCACCAGCCGGTGCAGTTCCTGGTAGGTCAAAATGCGCCGATCGCCGGGCTCGCCTTCCCAGATGATCGCGGCTTTGTTCTTGCGCGCCGTCGTGAGGTGACGGTCCAGGCAGTTGTAAGATGCGTTGATCTTCGCGCCGACGAACCATTTGGCGAAGGGCGGGTTCCAATCCAGCACGCGCGACCACTTCGAAAACCAGGTGAGCTCGCTTTCCGCCAGATCAGCCCAGAACTTCTCCGGGTCCTCTCTGGCGCGGTCGTAAAGGGCGCGATGGCCTTCCATGCCCTGTACGTGCGCACGGCGGACGAAGTCGTCGGGGGACGGGTAGGACCGGGTTTCGGACATAGATCCACAGCTTACCAGAACCTCAGCCGGCGTTACCCGGCCCGGCCACCGAGGGAGCTTCTCGAAATGTCGCGTATTGAAAATGACGCGTATCGAGCCGGCCAGTCCGGTTTCTGCGCATTACCAGTTAAGCGAGGGTCACTGGCATGTCAATCCGGCGTCCGAAACTTAACGGGGTCCGTATACATCAAATGAACGTGCACAGATTTCAGCAGCAGCATCGGAATGGCCCTCTGGGCGGCTGCCTGAACGTGTACAATATCTTGAGGGCCTTAACTGTGGTGTTTCGTAAGGGGTGGGTTTCCTCGCTTTTAGTCAGTGTCCTGCTCGCTGCCTCCGGCGAGGTAGAGCGCGCGCGTAAGTTGTTTAACAAAGCGGCTTACGAGGAGTCCCTGAAGGTTCTGCAGCAAGCCAATACCAAAGACCCTGAGGTCCACTCACTGGCGGGCCGGAACTACTACATGCTGGGCGAATTCAGGAAGGCCAGCGAGTCTTTCGAGAAGGCCGTTTCGCTGAATCCGTCGAGCTCCGTTTACGAGCACTGGTTGGGCAAAGCGTACGGCAAGCGCGCCGAAACATCGAGCCCCTTCACGGCTCCCGGCTACGCCTCCAAGACCCGGAAGCATTTCGAGCGCGCCGTAGAGCTTGACCCAAAGAATATCGAAGCCATCAACGACCTGCTTGAATATTATCTGCAGGCGCCTGGATTTCTCGGAGGCGGGGTCGAGAAGGCGGAAGCGCTGGCAGAGCGCGTCGCTCAACTCGACGTAGCGGAAGGATACTGGGCCCGCGCCCACATCGCCGAGCAGCGCAAGGAATTCGCCAAGGCTGAGACGCAATTGCGCCGCGCCGTCGAGGCGGCTCCGATGCAGATCGGCCGGGTCGTCGATCTCGCCAAATTCCTCGCCCGACAGGGCAAGTATCAGGAGAGCGAAAAGACGTTCCAGCAGGCTGAGAAGATCGATCCGAATAACCC
>JBOGMR010000167.1:0-3404 GCA_050746825.1 Bryobacteraceae bacterium
ATCCTGATCCGAGCCGGCGGCATCGTGAGGCGGCATCTGCGTCGAAACGCTCCGCATCAACCGGAGCACCAGGTTGGCTAGCCGAACGGCCGCACTCATCGGAAGCGAAACTCTAATCGGCCGTGAAATTCGGGACGTGTGCGCGACGGCCAGGCCGCCCCTCGAACTGTCGCTGATCGCGGAGACGGAGGAGGAAACCGGACGACTCACCGGCAAGGAAGGCGAGCCCACCGTGGTGCAGAGGCTTAGCCGCGTAACGCTCACCGATGCGGACGTCACGTTTCTAGCGGGATCGAGGGAGTCGACGCGGCTGGCCGTCGGTATCGGCGCCGGGACTACCTTCGTCGATTTGACTTACGGCGCGGATGACCATCCCAGGACGCGACTGCGGGCGCCGGCGGTTGAACGAGGTCAACCGCGCCCGGAGGCGGGAGCAATCCACGTGATCGCGCATCCGGCGGCGATTGCGCTCACGCTGGCGCTCGGCCGTATGCAGAGTGCGATTCCCATTTCGCGCGCGGTCGCCCACGTATTCGAGCCGGCCAGCGAGCGGGGGTCCGAAGGGCTTGAGGAACTCCAAACCCAGACGGTGAACCTGCTTGCGTTCAAGACACTCCCCAAGAAAGTTTATGATGCACAGGTGTCGTTCAACCTGCTGGCGCGCTTGGGTGAGGATGCACCGGAAGCGCTTCAGGATATCGAACTGCGTCTCGATCGGCACCTTGCGACCCTGCTCGCGCCATTTGGTGCGCCGATGCCGTCGGTGCGCGTCATCCAGGCGCCCGTGTTTCATGGGCACAGCTTTTCGCTGTGGGTGGAATTCGAGCGTAATCCGGCGGTGAAAGAACTGGAGCGGCTCCTCCAATCTTCGGAGATCGATGTGCGCGGCGGAGACGCGGAACCGCCCAACATCGTCGGAGTCGCGGGGCAAAGCGGTATCGCGGCAGGTGCGGTCAGTGTCGATCGAAACAACTCGAAGGCTGCATGGATCTGGCTGGCGGCGGACAATCTGCGGCTCATGGCCGACAATGCGGTGGCGGTGGCCCAGGAGCTTTTGTGAGTCGTGCGCGGGTGTCGGCGGCGGCGCTGGTGGCACTGGCGTGCGCATCCTGCGGCTATCGCGCCGGTGGCAAGGCCGACTTGCTTCCCAAGACGGTTCGCACGATCGCGGTGCCGGCTTTTGGCAGTGCGACCACACGTTACAAGCTGGCCGAAAGGCTGTCCGCGGCTGTGGCTCGCGAGTTCATCTCGCGCACGCGGTACCAGATCGTCGCCGACCCGAATCAGGCCGACGCCACGTTGCACGGCGCCGTGATCAACTACTTCAGCTATCCGACGGTCATCGATCCGGCCAGCGCGCGAGCGAGCGGGGTGCAAGCAATCGTAATCCTGCAGGTAACGCTGACGGACCGGGCCGGCACTGCGCTGTACGCGCGGCCCAATTTCGAAGTGCGGGAGCGCTACGAAATCAGCGTGGATGAACGCGCGTACTTCGAAGAGAGCGACGCCGCGATGGAACGGCTAAGCCGGGACGTGGCCCGCTCGATTGTGAGCGCCGTTCTCGAGAACTTCTGAGCGCCATGACACCCGATCAATTCCTCTCCCGGATCAAGAAAGGTCTGGCGCCCGCTTACCTGTTCCTGGGCGCTGAAATCTACAGCCGCGATCGCTGCCGCTCCGCGCTGGTGGAGGCCGCGCTGACGCCGGAGGAGCGCGAGAACGGCCTGGTGCGCTTCGACCTTGCCGGCGTTTCGCTCCGGGAGGTTGTGGATGATGCGCGATCGCTGTCGCTGTTCGCTCCACGCCGGATGATGATCGTGTCGGGCGCGGAGCAGGCCTTGCCCAAGCTCAAGACCTCGGCGAGTGAGGATGACGAGACCGGCGGTAAGACGAGCGGAGCTTCGGAAGCGCTGGCCGCATACCTCAAGGACCCCACGCCCGAGGTCGTGCTGCTGGTGGAGTGCACCAGATTCGAGTTCGAAGGCGAAGACAAAAAAAAGCTCGATCGCGTGAAGGCCTTCTATGGCGCGATTCCGGAAGTCGTCGAGATGCGCCGGTTCTCGAGCGACGAGGCACGCCTGGAGGCGATGGCCCTGGCCAAACGGACAGGCATTTCGATCGGCCACGATGCGGTCGAGGTGCTGGTGGACTCGCTCGGCGCGGACATGAGCCGCATTGCTATCGAAATGGAAAAGCTTCGCCTTTTTGCGGGAACTTCGCGCGCCGTCACTGTGGACGACATCGCCGCGCTGGCGCCTGACGCCCGCAGCAGCACAATCTTCGCGCTGGTGAACGCGCTGGGGCGGCGCGACCGGCGGCGGTCGCTCGAGATTCTGGACACGCTGGCTCGCGAAGGCGAATATCTTCCGCTAACGCTCTCGTTCGTGTCCTCGCAGTTTCGGATGGCGCTGGCGTCGAAACAGGCGGGGCTTCGCTCTCCGCAGCAGATCCTGGGCTATTTCGCCAAGGCGGGCGTCGCGATCTGGAGTTCGAGAGCCGAGCAGATCTATCAGACGATGGCGAAGTTCTCAGCGAGCCAGCTTGAAATCGGGATGAGGCTGCTGTTTGAGGCGGACCGCAACATACGCGATGCGCGTCCGGACGATCGGATCGTTATGGAAAAACTGATTTTTGATCTGACGGCGGCCGCGTCCAAAGCGTGAGCAGACGCCGGGTTCAGGCCTTGCCGGCTTCCATTGCCTTCAGGTGGTGGCTCAACTTCGACTTGTAGCGGGCGGCGGTGTTCTTCTTGATGAGACCCAACTTCGCGGAGCGATCGATGATAGAGAAAGTCTTCGGCAGTGCTTGCGTCGCGGCCGCTACATCTTTGTCCGCAAGGAGCCGCCGCATGGACCGAATCTGGTGACGGAGCCGCGATTTGTTCCGGCGGTTTATCTCCGTTCGCCGTTCCGTTTGACGCACGCGCTTCAGCGCGGAAATAGTGTTAGCCATATAAGGAAATTTCAGGATAACGCACAGCGACGGCTTGGGTCAAACCGATCGCCCCGCCCCGTCGTGGCTTCCTGTCCTATTTCACCGCGTACTGCGGCGTCGACATCCCCGCGATCTTCACCGGCGCCGGCTTGTCCGCACGCCAGGCCGTCAGCTCCCGCTTCGCATGTTCGACGAAATCCCGGTGACGCCGCCCGGCAATCAGATTTCGATCCTCCTTCGGATCGTTTCGCAGGTCAAACAGCTCGAAGTTCCCGCTCAAGTCCCGGCTATTGTCGATGAGTTTGTATTGCGGCGTACGCAGCATCGCCGTCGCGAGCTGCGAAAAGCAGCGGTCCTTCCACGCCGGATCGCCAGTGCGCGCCAGCTTCAGGAAGCTTTTCCCCTGCACGCGTTCCGGTACTGGAATTCCGGCCTCTTCCAGAATTGCCGGCATCAGGTCCGTATTCTCG
>JBOGMR010000168.1:0-7711 GCA_050746825.1 Bryobacteraceae bacterium
GGCTAAGAGCAAAGTCTCACGCGGGCAGAAGCAGGATCAAAGCAAGACGTGAGTCCCGGCCTCTGGCGTCCGGCATCTCATTTACAATAGCGCCATGGCTGAGATTCCTGTTGGAACCAAGGGCGAAGAGAGACTGCTGGTGACCAGCGAAGTTGCTATCGACTTCCTCGGAAATGAAAACGCGCGAGTGCTGGCCACTCCGCACCTGATCACCTGGCTCGAAATGACCGCCCGAAATTCCATCAGGCCTCTGCTCGATCCCGGCCACGACACGGTCGGTACTCAGGTCAACGTGGCTCACCTCGCGGCAACTCCCATTGGACTGAACGTCACGTTTCGCTCCGAAGTGATCGCGGTAGAAGATCGGCGAGTGACGTTTAAAGTCGAGGCCTTCGATGAAAAGGAGAAGATCTCCGAGGGCACCCACCAGCGCGCGATCGTGAACATCGCCCGATTTGCGGCGCGCGTGCAGACAAAAGCAGCGCGGTGATCTGGCGGCGCTCGCTGCTGCGCTACACTGAGACTAAATGCGAGGAGTCCGTTGGGTTCTGCTCCTGGCGATCGTGGCGATCCTGGGGCGGGTGGGGTTTGTCTACAAGGAGCAAAAGGATAGGGTACAAAGGGACGCGCCCCAAAAGCCGGAACCGCTGCCGCAAAATACGCAAGGCCAGATGCGGGAGTGGGAGTGGACCAGCACGGTGCAGGGCCGGCCCGTAGTCCACATTCGCGCGCGGAACTTCCGGCAGGACAAGGCCGGGCACTTCGAGCTGGAGGGAGTGCGAATCAAGATCACGCAAAAAGGCGGCGCGCAGTACGACCTGGTTGAAAGCCAGCACGCGATCTTCCGGCCCAGCGACGATCAGCTCTACGCCGAAGGTGATGTCTTCATCACACGCGGCGTACCGGAGCAAGGCCAGCCCAAGCGACAACTGGTGACCATCCGCACATCGGCGGTCACTTTCAACAGGCAAACCGGAAAAGCGTCCACCGATCGTCCGGCGGACTTCACTTTCGAAAACGGCGCCGGCAAGGCCGTGGGCGCCTATTATGACCCGGAGGCCAAGGAACTGGTGATGACTTCGGCGGTCGAGCTCAACTGGCGCGGGAAGGACGCGAAGAGCAAGCCGCTCCGGCTCGAGGCAGGATTGCTGGTTTACAAAGAACGGGAGTCGCTCGTGCGGCTGACTCCGTGGGCAAAGTTGCACCGCGATACGGCCACGCTGGAAGGCGGCGAGACTGTAGTCACGCTACGTGACGGGATCATCCAGACAATTGAATCGCAACAAGCCTCGGGCGTCGACACCCAGCCCAAGCGCCAGCTCAACTATTCCGCCGATCTTCTGCGGGTCGAGTTCGCCGACGGCGCCGTGCGGAAGGTGATCGGGCAGCACAACGCCCGGCTGGTTTCGACCGCCGCCACGGGCGTCACCACAATGACCGGCGATCACATGGATCTGGATTTCACTTCCGAAAACGGGGACGCGATCCTGCAGCGCGCACAGGCCAATGGGCGCGGCTTTGTGGAATCGAAGCCGGTTGCCGGCGCTACGCCCGCCCTCGATACGCGAACTGTCCGCAGCGAAGTGATCGATCTCAAGATGCGCGAGGGTGGCGCCGAAATTGCCACCGTCGAAACGCATACGCCGGGAACGATCGAGTTCCTCCCCAACCAGCCGGGCCGAAGGCGGAGGCGCATCGAGGGCGAGCGGTTCTGGATCACGTACGGCGCGCGGAACGCGATCGAGACTTTTCGCGCAGTGAAAGTGGAAACGCGCAGCGAGTCTCCTTTGCCAAAAAACCCGCCGGCCGAAACGCGAAGCCAGAATCTGCTGGCGCACTTCGACCCGAAGACCGGCCAGATGTCGCGCCTCGAGCAGTGGGAAGATTTTCGGTATGACGAAGGTCCTCGTCACGCAACTGCCGCCAAGGCGGTGCTCGAGCAGAACGAAGACCGTATGACTCTCGAGGGCGTCGCGCGCGTCTGGGATCCGGCCGGATCGACCGCGGCGGACACCATCCGGATGCGCCAGTCTACCGGCGACTTCACCGCAGAGGGCCGCGTCACATCGAGCCGCAAGGCCGATCCCAAGGACCCTTCGATGCTTTCCGGCGCCGAGCCGGTCCAGGCGACCGCCGCGCGAATGACCAGCGTCAACGGCAACAGCGTGATCAAGTACGAAGGCGGCGCCGTGATCTGGCAGGGCGCCAGCCGGCTCAAGGCCGACATCGTCGAAATCGATCGCGACGAGCAGCGGGTGGTTGCGCAGCGCAACGTCGAAACGCAGCTTCCCGAAAGGTCCAACGGCCAGGTGAAGGGCGCCGCTCCTCCGATTCTCACCATCGTGCGATCGGCAGGCCTCGTGTACACCGAGCCGGATCGCCTCGCGCACTACACCGGCGGAGTTCTGCTGACAAGGCCCAGGATGCGCGTGAAGAGTCTCGAGCTGCGCGCGTGGCTCGCGGAGGCAGGGGAGGAGTCCAGTCTCGAAAAAGCGATCGCTGACGGCAGAGTGGAAATCTTCCAGACTTCTCCAGGCCGTACGCGTACAGGATCGAGCGAACACGCCGAGTACTTCGTCCCGGAAGAAAAAATTCTGATGCGCGGCGGAAATCCGCAGCTCTCCGACTCTCATACGGGGACCACCCGCGGCTCAGAATTGACGTGGTTTGCAGCCGATGATAGGTTGATAGTCAACGGTGTTCCCGAGCGGCCCGCGACCAGCCGGTTGCGCCGCAAATAGCCTTCATGGGAAAACTCGAAACACGCGAGCTGTCAAAGGCGTACCGCGGCCGGAGGGTCGTCGACGACGTGTCGGTGGTGGTGGGGCAGGGCGAAGTGGTCGGGCTGCTAGGACCGAACGGAGCCGGAAAAACTACTTCTTTTTACATGATCGTCGGTTTGATCAGCCCCGATTCGGGCTCGGTCATGTGCGATGATCGCGATGTCACCACGCTGCCGATGTACCAGCGGGCGCGGCGCGGTATCAGCTACCTGCCGCAGGAGCCGTCAGTGTTCCGCAAACTGTCGGTGGAGGAAAACCTGATGGCGATCCTCGAAACCCTGCCGATCGAGTCGCGGCAACGGCGCGAGAGGCTCAGCCGCTTGATCGAGCAGCTCGGCCTCGAACAAGTCCGGCGCAGCAAGGGTTACGTGCTCTCCGGTGGCGAGAGGAGGCGCGTCGAGATCGCCCGCTCCCTGGTCACCGATCCGAAGTTTCTCCTGCTCGACGAGCCGTTCTCCGGTATCGATCCGATTCAGGTGCTGGAGCTGCAGCGAATCATCTTCGATCTGAAGCGCGCCGGCATCGGAATCCTCATGACGGACCACAATGTGCGCGAAACTCTGATGGTGACCGATCGCGCGTACATCATCAACAATGGCAAGATTTTTCGCGCCGGAAGTCCGGAGGCGCTCAGCCGAGATCCCGAGGTGCGGCGAGTTTACCTCGGCGAAAATTTTCACTTCGGACGAGCGTAGGATCGGAACTCAGAACTCCATCTTCTCGATCATCGCGGCCAGATCGGCTTCGGCCGTGCTCTTGTCACGGCGTTGAACGCTGGCCTGATCGCGCAGCCCCACCAGCTTTGTTTCGAGGGCCACCAACTCGTTGGCGTATTTCTGCACTGCCTCGCGTTGCCCGACTGAGTTCAGTGTCGAGATATTCTGTCGTACGCGGCTCTGATCCTGTTCTGCCGCACGCAGCTCCTGCTCGGTTTGTTCCAGCGCGCGCGTCGCCGCGGCGGCCTTCTGCTTCTGCTTGATGACCTCGGCGAGCTGCCGCCGTCCTTCGGCGCTGAGGACTTTGTTCGAGACGTAGCTTGTGAGCACGTCGGGCGTGAGATTGGTGAGCGCAGTGGCCTGCTCGACAATCCGCTCCTCGCTCACCACGAACTTCCCGGTCGTCTCCGGCTTGAGCGGCACCTCGAATCGATACGCGGTCGCTGTCGTGGATGTTGGCTTCATGGCCACCAGTTCGTACTCGGGCCGCTTCGGATGTTCGATCACCAGCGTCTTCTCCTTCGCGTCCACGTTGCGAATCGTGAAGGTCTTCGTTTCCTCCATCGCCGTACGAGTAGTGAGAACGCCGCGGCGAAAATGGATCTCGCGAACGAGTTGCCTGCCTGTGCCGAAAGCCGTGGCGACGCGGGCGCCGAGATCGACGGCGTAGCTGACCAGCCGGCGGTCGCCCGTCTTCAGCGTCTCCACCAGCGCCTCTCCCGCGTAAGCTCCCTGCTCAAATACAGTGATCGGACCGCCGTCGAGCGTCTTGCCCGACGAGTTGGTGACCTCGGCTGCATTCATCGGATTGCGCCCCATCGATTCGGAATAGATCAACAGTTTGCGCGCCGCGATCTTCTGCTGCAGGAACGGCAGCATGGCCGACCCGTTCCGCTTCACCGTGACCGGCTGCGTGAATCGGTATTCGAATAACTCGCCAATCTCTTGACTGTCCGTAGCGGCGGCGACAGTGCTTGATCCGCCACGCACTGCCGGCGGTGGCGGAGCCGCAGCTTCTTCTCTGGCATTGATGTTGCCCATGTTCTGCATTTGCGCGTTCTGGCCGCGCCCGTTCTGCCGGCGATAGCCCCCGAGCGCATCGGCTAGTCTCTCCTGAACCGCGCCCGCGTGGATAACCGGCGCCGCCGGTCCATCATCACCGATCTCCGACACTGGCCGCCGCCTATAGCGCGGCTCATAGAGTGGGCTGATGAACGAAACCGGACGGCCCGACACCAGAGCGAGCCGGACCTGGCTCCATTCCTCGTCTGTCGTGTTATCGACGATCGCCCAGCCTTCCAGGCTCGCGCCTTCGTCCGTGAACAGCAGCCGATAGCTCGACTTCCACGTGGCGGCCGGCGACAGATAGCTGACCGAGAGGCGCCGTGCCGCGCTCCCGCCGGGTTCGATCACGACGCTCCGCTTGTCGCGCGAGCGCGATCCGTGCAGCACCGTGAGGTATTCCTTCAACTGCTCCTGAAGCCGCGCGTCGGCGAAGCGCAGCGCGACCGCCGCAGAGAGATCGACGGTGCGCAACTCGCCGGCGTCGGTGAGCAGAACTACCTGCTCGATGTCGGGCCGATCTCGCCCGCCGGTGGTGATCCGCCCGCTGACGACGATTCCTGCCAGATCGCCGCCTGCGAGCTTGAGTTCCAGGCGAGCGCCCTTCATCTGTTCGAGCAGTGCGGCGAGCGATGGCTGTCCATCGAGCTTGAAGGAGAACCCGGCGAGCTTGCGATCGAGCGGCTCACTGGAATCATAACGAAGCCCCGCGACCGGCGCTCCCGTCCGATCGACAACCGTGAGCGATTTCAGCACGTCGTTCATCTCCGACGCCTGAAAATCGAGCCGCGCCGATTCACCGGCCGCCAGGTCCCCCGCGCGCCGGTAAAACGCGACGCCGTGTTTATACAGAATCACTTCGCGAACGGGCAGTTCGGCCGCAATCGCGGCCAGTGGCAGGAACACAACCAGCAGTCTCATGCCGGAGAGATGCCGCGGGGAAGCCGTTCCTTTCAACCAGTGGCGCAGACACTCCTGTCTGCCACGCACGCGCCCGTGCCGCGGCGCTTGGCGCTTGCGCCACAACGGCGAGTGTTCTACAACTCATTCACAAGAGTCAGGAACTCCCGTTGGAGAGAAGGGTTCACGTACATACCAGACCTGATGAGGTCGTTCAGCACAGGAGCGATCGCAGAGATCAGCTTCGCTCGAAGTTGCACGTAGGTTGAGCGCAAACCTGCTGAGGCGGCTCAATCGCCTCACCGTTGGCTTCCGAGATTGCACCACCGCCTTGGCTTTGGCTTTGGCTTCGGCTTCCAAGACTCGAAGCTCGGCATTCACGACCGACAGGATCTGGGGTTCCAGCGTGGATTGGACCCGATGCTGCTCTGCGGTAACCTCGCGAGGCGCGACATCTCCTGCGGCGCCAAAATCCCTCAGATTCCCGTCCTGAAGAGCTTGGCTGCCACAGCGGACCTGACGCATCACCTTCTCCTTGAAGCGGGCTATCTGCTCCGTCGAGAGCATCTCGGGACAACGATACTCCTTCGCAACTGAGCCATAAATCGAAATCCACTGCATCACCTCACGCCGTTGTAGATCCAGATAAGTCTCCAGTCGACGAGGCACGACCGAGTGAACTCATTCGGTGTCCCATTAGCTGGTCAAGCCTCAGCGTGCGTTCTTTGCGAAGCTCCTGGCGCCATCGCATATAACGCGCGTCAACGACTTCGATCAGCGCGGACACGTTGTGGCCTGACCGAAGGCGGGCGGAGTGCTTCATGCCTTACGCCTCATCCAGCTTCGACGAAACAAGCCATCGGCTGCTGGATCTGCCTAGGTCAAGGGTTTCCCGAGTTCCGAACGAAGTTCCTCATCGCTCATATCGACGACCGGCACTTGATATCGAGACATCAGGGTGAAAAACTCGGCACGAGGCACACCCAGGATCTCGGCAGCTTTGCCTTGGGAGATGCGGTTTCCACGTACGAGTTCCATGACCAACGCTTCTCTGGCCATTGCGGCCACCTGCTCGTCGGTGAGACTCGTTGCGACCTCCTCGGGAAGATCGAGCTGGAAACTTAGTGTTGCCATGATGTCGCCAACGCTTGTGTAAGCCAATTCAGCCGCGCTTCGAGCGCTGCAGTGCGCGTTCGCCAGGTGCTCCAGAACACTCTTACGAGATTACCTTCCGCACCAGTTCCCCGCCAACATCCGTCAGCCGGAATTCGCGGCCCTGGAACTTGTAGGTGAGCTTGGTGTGATCCATGCCCATCAAGTGAAGGATCGTCGCGTGGAGATCGTGCACGGAAACAGGCTCTTCGGCAACATGGTAGCCGATGTCGTCGGTCTTGCCGGCCGTCACTCCCGGCTTGATGCCGCCGCCCGCAAGCCATGTCGTGAATGCGCGCGGGTGATGATCGCGGCCCAGGAACTTCGACCCGTTGCGCGCCTCGTTCATCGGTGTGCGGCCGAACTCGCCGCCCCAGACGACCAGCGTGTTGTCGAGCAGACCTCGCTGTTTGAGATCGGTCAGCAACGCGGCGGACGCGCGGTCGGTCTCGCGGCACAGGCCGGAAAGTTTATTGACGATGTCTTCGTTGTTGCTCGCCCCGTGCGTGTCCCAGCCGCGGTGATAAAGCTGCACGAACCGCACGCCGCGCTCGACCATCCGGCGAGCCAGCAGGCAGTTGTTCGCAAACGACGTTTTCCCAGGCTGCGTTCCGTACATCTCGTGAATCGACGCGGGCTCCTTCGAAATATCAGTCAGCTCGGGCACACTCGACTGCATCCGGTACGCCATTTCGTAACTGTTGATGCGGGTCGCGACCTCAGGGTCGCCGACATTCAGACGATGCACTTCATTCAGGTCGCGCAGCAGGTCGAGGCTGCGCCGCCGCGCGTCGCTCGACACACCCGCGGGATTCGACAGGAACAGCACGGGGTCGCCCTTCGAGCGAAACTCGACACCTTGGTACACCGTCGGCAGAAATCCGCTGCCCCAGCACGACTTCCCGCCATCCGGCTGCGCGAGGCCGGAGAGCAATACGACGAACCCGGGCATATCCTTGCTTTCGCTGCCGAGGCCGTATGTCAGCCAGGAGCCGAGGCTCGGCCGCCCGACCACCTGATGACCCGTGTTGATGAAGATCTGGCCCGGCGCGTGATTGAACTGCGTCGTGTGCATCGATTTGATGAACGACACATCGT
>JBOGMR010000169.1:0-6131 GCA_050746825.1 Bryobacteraceae bacterium
TACGTGTGGTTTGCGGGCTTGCTCTGCGTCGCTCTGTTTTGGCGCAGATGGGCGGAAAACACGGAAGGCCTGATTGGAGAATCAAATGAATCGAAAGGGTATGCTGCTCGCAACAGTAGTGATTTCCGCCGTCGCGGCGATATCCATGAGCCCGCGCCAACTGCTCGCGCAGGTCCGCGCGGCATTGGTGAGGGATGTGGATAACCCCGCGCGACAACCGGTTCTTCTCTATGCGAACTTCAGCTTTGCCGGCTTTGGGACAGCGGAGAGCCTAAGAATCTGTACGGCGCCCGCCACCTGCACCTTCACGGTTCCAGCCGGTAAGCGGCTGGTTGTCGAGTCCATGGCCGTGCAGGTCAAAATCCCCTCAGTGCAAACGCTGAGAGGCGTGTCCCTGGTGGACCCGGCCTTTTCACTTACCGACTATTGGCTTCAGGTCGGCGTACTGTCGAACGCAGGTGGAGAAATCACGTACATCGGTACTCACCTGGTTCGGATATTCGTCGACTCCGGAAACTCTCTGTCCCTCACCGTAGGCAAATCGTTAAACACCGGAGGTGCAGAAGCCCACGGAACCGGGTACGGGTATCTCGTAGACCTCAACTGACCGGCCGTTCCTTGTCCCACTGCGCAAAGCTGCGGCCCTCATCTGCCAGGCGCTTGAGTAGCGGAGCAGGTTCCCACAACCCGCCATGCACACGATAGAATTCGGCAACGCGATCGAACACGCGCTTCAATCCGACGGTGTCCGCGTACCACATCGGCCCGCCGCGGTGCACCGGAAATCCGTAGCCGTTGAGATAAATGATGTCGATATCGACCGCCCGCAGCGCTATCCCTTCCTCCAGAATTCGCGCGCCTTCATTGACGAGCGCGTAAATCGTCCGGTCGATGATTTCGTCCCGTGAAACAGCTCGGCGCGCGATGCCCGCCTCGCGCGCCAGCCTCTCGGCCAGCACCACCACCTCCGGATCCGGAGTCGCGTTCCGCTGCTCATCGTAGCGATAGTAACCCGCGCCGGTTTTCTGCCCGTACCTGCCCATCTCGCACAGGGCATCGGACATCAACGGTTTGCGCTCGCCGGGTCTTTCCAGGTGCGCGTACTCTTTCCGAATGCGCCAGCCAACGTCGAGGCCGGCCAGATCGCCCACCGCAAGCGGGCCCATCGCCATCCCCCACTCGTAGAGCGCGTTGTCCACTTCCTCAGGCCTGGCGCCCTCCTCGACAAGGAATTGCGCCTCGCGGAAATAGGGATGCACCATGCGGTTTCCGACAAAGCCGCGGCAGTTGCCCACCACCACGCCCACCTTGTTCAGCTTCTTCGCCAGAGCCAGCGACGTCGCCAGAACCTCGTCGCCGGTCTGCTTACCGCGCACAATCTCGAGTAGCCGCATGACGTTGGCCGGGCTGAAGAAATGATGGCCCACCACCAGGTGCGGCCGCGACGTCGCCCCCGCGATCTCGTCGATGTTCAGCGTCGATGTATTCGAAGCCAGGATCGTGTCCGGCCGCGCGACACGGTCGAGCTCCGCGAACACTTCCTTTTTCAGCGCCATCCCCTCGAAGACCGCCTCCACGACGATGTCCGCCTCTTCGAAGCCATCGTAGGTGAGTTGCGGATGAAGCAGCGCGAGACGCCGGTCCATGTCGGCCTGCGAGAACCGTCCTTTCTTCACCGAATTCGCGTAATTACGCGTGATGATCGCCACGCCGCGGTCCAGAGCCTCCTGCGAAGTCTCCTTGATTCGCACCGGAATCCCGGCGTTCAGGTAATTCATGGCAATGCCGCCGCCCATCGTTCCCGCGCCCACCACGGCCGCTTTGCGGATCTCGCGCACCGGCGTGTCCTTCCGAAGGCCCGGGATCCTGGCGACTTCGCGCTCGCCGAAAAACGCATGGATCATCGCTTTCGACTGATCGGAAAAGAGGCGCTTCTGGAACAGCTCGCGCTCGAAGGTGCAGCCTTGATCGAAAGGAAGGCGTGTCGCGGCTTCCACCGCGTCGATGGCGGCGAGCGGCGCCGTCAAATTCCGCCTCGTCTTGCGCGCCTGCGCCCGGGCGGCCTCGAAAATGGACCTGTTCGCCGCGGCGTCACCCAGCTTCGCGTTCCGGTCGCGAGGCTTTGAGGAGGGGATGCCCTTCGCCAGCACTTCGCGCGCGAATGCCACCGCGCCGGCGAGGAGATCGCCTTCGACAATGCGGTCGACGATCCCGCAAGCCAGTGCATCGGCTGCTTTGATCGGGTCGCCGAACGCGCACATCTCGACCGCTTTCGCGACCCCGGCCAGCCGCGGCAGACGCTGCGTGCCGCCGGCTCCCGGAATGATCCAGAGTTTCACTTCCGGCTGGCCCACTTGCGCCGCTTGCACCGCGACGCGGAAGTGCGCGCCCATCGCCACCTCAAGCCCGCCTCCCAGTGCCGTGCCATGGATCGCACAGATAACCGGCTTGGCGGAGTCCTCCATCGCCAGCATCAGAGGCGTCAATTGAATGCCGCTGCTGCGCTCGCCCGATGTGATTTTGCCGAACTCCCGGATGTCGGCGCCGGCGATGAATGTGCGGCCCGCGCCGATGAGCACCACGGCGCGAATCGCCTCGTCCGCCTGTGCCTCTCGCAGCGCCGCGTCGATGCCCTCCGGCACTCCGGGGCTCAACGCATTCACCGGAGGATTGTCGATCGTGATGACGCCGATCTCGCCGTCGCGAGTCAGCCTTACCAGCTCGCTCATCGTTTCGCTCCCGTTGGCTCGCCGCAGCCACTCTCCATCCTACTGAGCGCCGCGCGTCAGCACCATCGTTTTGAGCGTCTGAAAGATGATGTATGCGTCGAGGCCCGGCGAAATGTGCTTGATGTAGTATAGATCGTACTCGAGCTTCTTGATGGTGTCTTCAATCGTGTCGCCGTACTTGTGATTAATCTGCGCCCAACCTGTAATTCCCGGCTTGACGCAATGTCGTTGCCGGTAATACGGAATCTGTTCCGATAGCGTTTTTACGAACTCAGGCCGCTCCGGCCGCGGCCCCACCAGCGACATCTCGCCGCGCAGTACGTTGAAGAACTGGGGCAGCTCATCGAGACGCGTGCGGCGCAGAAATTTACCCAAGCGCGTGATGCGCGGATCGTCCGCCGAAGCCCACACCGCGCCCGTGCCGGCTTCAGCGTCCGCCCGCATCGATCGGAACTTGAAGACGGTGAACAGCGCGCCATTCTGCCCTACGCGGACCTGGCGATACAGCACCGGTCCCGGCGACGTCAGCTTTACCGCAATCGCAACCAGGCCCATCACCGGCAAAGAGACCACCGCGCCCACCGCCGCCACCGACATGTTCAGCACATTCTGAAACAGGAGGCTCCCCGGCCGCGGCCCAAGTTCTCCTGAGAAGATCAGGTGACTCGGACGCAGCTCCTTGGTGCAGATTCGTCCGCAAACGGTTTCATATGTTGTGCCCGCTTCTTCGATCCGATAGCCCGCGAATCGCAGCTCCAGCAGGTCGAGCATGGGCATGCGCTCGCGCCGTTCCGATAGACCCAGCACGATGCGGTCCGGGCGAATGCTCTCGACCACCTCCCGGATGGCGCCGATCGTTCCCAGACTCTTCCCGCCGACCAGCCCGTCGGCTTCCGATTCATGGTTCACCAGGTAGCCCGCGATCGACATGCCGATCTCCGGGTGTTCCACGATGTGCTCGGCCATCTCCGCAATCACCTGGTTTGCCCCGATGAACAGAATCCGGTTGCCGGGGAGCACATTCAGCATGTACTGGCTGTACACGATCCGCCACAGAAACAGGATCACCAGCGTAAACATGCTGCCCCAAAGCATGATGCCTCGGCCGAGACGGAGCGGCGGCACAGCATAGGAGATCAAGCCCTGAGACAGGAGCGCCACACCCACGACCTGGCAGAGCTCTTCGAGCAGACGCGCGCGGGACTTGACTTGCAGGCGTGAGTACAGGTCCATCAGATGGAGCCCCGAAACAATGCTCACCACCACCAGCCCAATCCGAAGAAAGCCGGACTCGTCGACCAGGAAAATCCAGAAGTCATCCTTGATCTCCGGCTTGATCGCGATGTACGTGGCCGCCAGGAAGCAGGATGTGATCAGCAGGATCTCGGAAAACAGCAGGGCTAGTTGACTTGTGGGGATGAAGACACGAAATAGCCGAATCATCGGAGGAGACGCCAGCGCACACGACGCCGCGAATTGCTAACGCGGCGGCTGAACAGCAAGTCTAACATGCAGCGCCCCGTTTCGCTTCCGGGAATCAGTGCGAGCGGTAAGGGCCGGCAGAAACCGCCGCTCAGTGTGAGGACTTGCGTACCAGAGTCGCCGTGCCCGCCGAGAGGCCCATGGATCCTCCGAGCGAGTGGGCCATCCAGCGGATTTCGAGGACACCGGGCGAAACCGGCCGCAGATGGATTTCACCCTGGGATCCGTCATCGCCTGTCCACGGCAGCGCGATCGTCTTCTCACCCATTCTGCCGGCAAACTCAAACGACACATTCGGCGAGATCGCGCGGTTGCCCACGCGATAGCGGGCGCGGTAGCGGCCCGAAATGCTTCCGTCGCTTTCCCCAATCACGGCCTCGATGAACTCGGGCGGATAAAGCGCCGAGTGAGGTATTTTTCGAGGCTGTACGTAGAACCAGGTACCGGTGAGCGCGGACGGCGGCTTGGGAGGCGCAGGCAGCGGAATGCCGGGCAGCGCGATGAGCAAGTGCGGCACGGGCTCTGCCGGTGAAGGTGCAGCGGGCGGTTCGCTCAGAGTGGGCGTCGAAGCCGGCGCCGCGTTCGCGACGGCGAGCGGAAGCGAAGCTACCTGCCCCGTGGGTTGCGTTTCAGGCTCTCTCAACGGCTGGCGTAAGCGGTCGGCCGGCTGGGGTGTCGCCGTCCGGCGCGATCCACGGATCGCCTGTTTCGCGACGGCCGGTTCGGCCACGGGTTGCGCCTTCTGTGTCCTAGGCGCCGCTGCTTCCACAGCCGCATATCGCACATCTCGCATTCGCTCGCCACCGGCATACCAGGCAATAGCGATCGCGCAAAGACTCGCCGCGACGATCCAGGCGGCATTGCGCCATCCGGGCCTGGCTTCCGCCCTCTTGGCCGGCCCAAGCGCCCGCGGAGTACCGGCGATCAGCACCGCGTCGTAGCGGCTCCTCTTCTCCGGGTCGCGCAGCACCTCATAGACGTCATTAAGCCGCCGCATCTGGCACTCGGCCAGACGCCTCAGCTCGTTGTCTGTGTGCGAGTCCGGATGCACCAGCCGGGTCAAATTGCGATAGGCTTTGTGAATCGCATCGGTCGACGCCGACGCGGCGAGCCCAAGTTCCTCGTAATAGGTCACCACGAAAGTTGCAAGGCGGGCGCTTCCCTCCCCCAAATCGGACGAAAGTTCGTTCAGCGCTTTGCGGCACCCTGTCGAAATGGGGCACTCGTACCTGCCCCGGCTTGCACGGGACCGCGCCACTTACCGCGATCACCGGCTGAAGCGGAATGCCCGCCCTTTAAACATTAAGTGTCTTGAGGGTGATCTTTTTCTCATCAAATTCGCCGAGCCCCAAGGCTCCGGCGATTTCAACGTGCTCCGGCTGGCGGCTGAGGAACCGGCTGAACTGGTCCGGCCGGTCTTCGGCAAGCGTCTTCATTCCGGCCGCCCGCCGCTTATCGTCAAGCACCTTCCAGCCGATGCGGTCGAGCGCCACCGGGTCAGTCGCAAAGTAGATCGTCTTATGCTCCCAGACGAATTGCGGCTTTGCGCCCGGACCGCCGTGATAGAGACCCTTGACGCCATCGAGGACATGCAGCACCGTCTTGTTCCGGATTACCGGCATCGACACCACCGCCGGAATGAACGATCCGCAGGCGTTGAGAGTATAAGTGGCGTGACTCCGGCTCACGTTGTTCACCAGGCCATGCGACAGATTCTTCAGCGCGAGTGTGACGCCAGCCGATTGATGGTCCTTCAGCACAGGAAGGTTGATCAGCTTGTCGACTTGTTTGGTGATGAACTGCGCCGCGTACGACCGGCGCGCAGTCAGGTTATCGACGTCATACCCGGGTCGCGTGAGAGCCATGTCGAGATAGTGGTCCGGGTCGTATCCCTCGATCGCCTGCTGGATCTCCTCGTAG
>JBOGMR010000170.1:0-4131 GCA_050746825.1 Bryobacteraceae bacterium
AACCGAGCTTCTTCCCCTCGCGCGTATACCAGTGGAGTTGCGCGGCGCGGTTCACGGGACGGGAATAGGCCAACGTTCCGTTTGCCGAAGCGGATGACAGAGCCCCCCAGGACGAATTGAACTCGCCGGCTCGATCCACCACAGGCAACGGGTCCCCCTTGATCGTTAGCGTTCGGACATCAAAACGCCGGGCCATGATGGCCTGTTGCCGGTTATACAAGATGTATCCAGCGGGGGAATACTCGAATAGCGACCGCACTGGCATAACCATGCGCGTTTGCCCGGATTCCAGGTCAGCCGCGTAAATGCCTTCTTTTACACTCTCCGGGCCAATAGCGAGAAATAGAATGTGTTTGCTATCCGGAAGGGCTCTCGGCCATAGCTGCGCCATTTTGGGGGCAGGCACATCGGGGCCGAGCAAGGGTTTGGGCTCGCCGCCCGTGGCCGGAACACGCATCAGCTTGCCGTCATCGAAAAAGATGATGGAACCGTCGGGCAGCCAGGCGCCGCTGGCGCTGCCATTCCTGGCGGCGCACACGGCCAGCGCGGAGCCACCGGAGACGTCCACTTTTTTGAGCTTTTTGTCCGCTTCCGAATAGAAAGCGACCGAACGGCTGTCCGGCGACCAGAATGGAAGCACAGCACTTTCTGTGCCCGGAAGCGGCTTGGCTTCCATCGTATCGAGCGGCTGGTACCACAGCACGCGGCCGCCCGCCCGACGGCTTGCCGTAAAAACCAACCGCGCCCCATCGGGCGATAGAACAGGAATGTCGACCCCATACAGAAAACCCGATTCCACAGGGGCGTGGATCGCGAACCTCACGGCCGGCTGAGGAGGCGCGGGCCGCTCGCTGAAATGGAGCCAGGCCAAAAGCATAGCCGCGCTCACGCTCGCGGCCAGCGCGGACCACAAGGCGAGATTATGCCGTTTGCGACGCGCAATCACTGGCGCGGGCACACCGGCCCGCGAGCCTGCCTCGGCGATCCACTTCAACTGAAGCAGAACGTCAGACGCGGCCTGCCACCGGGCATCGGGGTCCTTGGCGATGCAGGTCGCCACGAGATGATCGAGCGCGGGCGGAACTGCGCTGTTCAGAGACGAGAGCGGCGGAGCGTCACTCGTCATGATGCTGGAAATGACAGCAGCCTGACTGCGGGCTTCGAAGGCGCGCTTTCCGGCGATCATCTCATACAGGATCAGGCCGAATGCGAAGAGATCGGTACGCGGGTCAGCTTCCCGGGCCTCGAGCTGTTCCGGGGCCATATATTGGAGTGTGCCGACGATCACACCCTGGCCCGTGAGAGGAGTTGTCGCGGTAGGCAGCGCGGTGAGACTGCCGGGACCGCCCTCGCGCTGCTCACTTACCTTTGCCAGCCCGAAATCCAGCAGTTTGGCGCCGGCCTTCGTGAGCATGATATTACCGGGCTTCAGGTCGCGGTGAACCACGCCATGGCGATGCGCCTGATCCAGCGCGTCGGCGATCTGAATGGCGTAACGAAGCGCTTCATCGATAGGGAGCGGCCCCCTCGCAACGCGCGCCGCCAGATTCTCGCCCTCCAGGTATTCCATCACCAGATAGTCGAGGCCGTCGTGCGCGCCAATGTCGTACACCGGGCAGATATGCGGGTGGCTGAGCGCCGCCACGGTGCGGGCTTCGCGCTCGAAACGCTGCCGGTATTCGGGGTTCCCGGAAAGGTTCGGGGCCAGCACCTTGACCGCGATGGTGCGGTCGAGTCGCCTGTCACGCGCGCGGTAAACCTCGCCCATGCCGCCCGCGCCGATGGCGGAGAGAATTTCGTATGGTCCTAAATGGCTGCCGGCTCCGACTGGCATAGCGACTCAGCTAAACAGAGCGTCATAAATAATTGCGTATCCGCTCCCTCATGGTCGCGGCTCGGTATCGGTTTCTGAGCCACGACCGTTAGGGAGTGGTCATTGGCATACGCAAACAGTAACGGCGTCGTGTTTAGTGTACTTGATCCGGAGAAGATGGGGCGGGATGACGCCACTCGGAACTTGGGCAGAGGGCCGGTCAAGTTGACGGGAAACGCCCTGCGCGTAGAAGTGGCACATGGGCCGCCCGCTGACTCGCAAGCATGCGAGCTCGGACGGCGGCCCGGTGCAGCCGAAGTGCTAGACACGAATCAGAAGCAGCGGATCATCGCCATGGTCTGCAGCGATCCGCCAGAAGGTCGCGCCCGTTGGACGGTCCGACTGGTGGCCGAAGAGGCGGTCAAGCGGAAACTGGCGCCGGCGGTAGGTAGGGAGACTTCTCGTCCAGGCAGACGACCGGCTCGTCCGGATTGTAGGGCCGCTCATAAATCTCGAGTACGTCCTCCATCTTGGCGATGTAGTCTTCTTCGAGATCCGCGACGCCTAGGAGGTGGCGACGTTCAATTGTAGAAAAAGCGCTATCCGACCTGCACCAGCTGAGAGCTTTCGATCGCGAGTACATGTTGCAGCCGAAGGACAGCCGGTAATGTCGGGTTTTGAACTCTCGCGGGGAAACCATCGTGAGTCCGGCCCCGAAGAGTTCTACCCGCTGCCTTCTTGCGCACGCCACCCCTTTGCTTGAAGAAGAACGGTACGTTCGCGGCTTCGCACTGCTCGTGGATAAAGAGTACCCAATCCTCTATCATCGGCCGCGCGCCGGGTCCGCTCTCTCCGCCGACGATGACCCACGATATGCCTTCAAGCGGCAGCTTCCCGACGTCTTCGAGAAGCGGCTCAACTGACAGAAACCGAACGGCGGCAGGGGTCGCTTGCAGATCTACGATTCTCGGTAGGCCAAACTTGCGGTCTTCCACGGAAACACCCCACCAGATATGTGCCTCGGTCGCGGCGTTCCGCAGCGGCCCGCAAAGCAATTCCCTCAGACGCTCAGAGCGTTTCGTGAGCACCTGATAGGTATGCCAGTTCGCGAGCTGCATTGTAGCAGCTATCTTCGAAATGTGCTGGAGTGGCACCTCTTCGTGAAACAGATCGCTCATAGAGTTGACGAATATCATCCTCGGCTCGCTCCAGCGCAGGGGCTCGCCAAGTTTCTTGGGAACAAGCCGCAGGTCGAAGCCGTGCTCGAACGGATGTCCCTTGACGCCGCGGAAACGCTCGGCGAATCTCTCCGCGTAGCAATGCTTGCAGCCCGGGCTGATTTTGGTGCAACCGCGAACTGGATTCCAGGTGGCGTCAGTCCACTCGATTTTTGAAAGGAGTGACATCGAGCTTAATCCCAAAGGCTCGGTTGATCAGTGCTGTACTTGAGCACCTCGCCCCAAAAATTGTATGCGGTCTCATGCCGAGAGAATAGCGCAAGGTAGTAAAGGGGCAAATTCTTCTCCGCGGACCTGACCAGCTTCATGCGATGCAGCGGTTGCTTGATGTATTTGAGCGATTCCATGCTCAGCGAAAACTCCAACGCTAGGAACTGCCGGAAGTCCTTTCTCCTAGTGGTGTTGTACGTGTAAGTGGTGGTTTGGTTGAGCGGATTGGTTTCCGTCAACGTGTTGTGGTTGGTGTCGTAGGTGTAGGTCGTCGTCCGGTTCAGACCATCAGTCTTGGTCAGCAGCATCCCGTACGCGTCATACACCAACGTCTCAACTCCCAGATCCGGGTTCGTCACCGTCGTCGTCCGCGTCGCCACGTTGTACGAATACTGCGTCGTGTTCCCGACGCCATCATTCGCGCTCTGCACGCGGCCGTCAGCGTAGTAAGTGGTGCTCGGCAGCGGATTGTTCCGTGCATCCGTTCCGCCCGTGAGGTAATGGCCAGTCGAATAGGTGTACGTCACCGGCACCGCTGTCATCCCAGGCACTGTCGGCTGCGTGAACGTGGCCAGCTCACCACTCGCGTTGTAGGTGTAGTTGTACTCCTTCCCGAGCGGGTCCGTGATCTTCGTGATCCGCCCCAGCGCATCCCGCAGGAACGGCACGTTCAAGTTGCCCGCCGTGCTCGTGATCCCGCTCGCCGTCAGCGTAATCGTGTTCCCGTTCAGATCCTTCAACGACTGCAGCTTCCCGTCCGCTCCCATCGTGTACACGCGCCCGTACGGATCGGTGTATTGATATCCGGTCGGCGTATACACGCCCAGCCCGATCGCGCACTGGTAGATGTTCCCGATCTTCACCAGCACG
>JBOGMR010000171.1:0-5778 GCA_050746825.1 Bryobacteraceae bacterium
GTGAACGAGAGCGCGCAGCGCGCGCGCATGTCGTAGAGGGGGACGTCCCCCGACGGGGCCCTTGCCTTGCGCCGGGTCCTTCGGGGTTGGCCAGCAGGCGCCGGTTGAATAGGGTACTAGGGCACGATGTTCTGGTTCATGCGGAAGAAGTTCGTTGGGTCGTACTTCCGTTTGAGGGTACGCAGCCGCGCGTACTTCGCCTCGCCGTAGGCCGCGCGCACACGCTCCTCGCCCTCCTCGCCGAGAAAGTTCATGTAGACGCGGCCCGTGGAATGCGGTCGCACGGCCTCCCAGAAGCCGCGGACCCACGCGATGCACGCCTCGGACACGCCAGGTTCGGACCAGACCCCGTCAATCGTCATCGCGTGCGTCGCGCGCCGGTCCTCGAACGCCGAACTGTCCGGGTCCTCCCGGCCGACCGCGCCGCCCATGTGGAACACGGCCGCGTACGACTCCGGCGTCGCAACGCGCCAGGCATGCGCGATGGGTTCATGCGGGAGCGGTAAGGTCTCTACCGCGCCGCAGTCACATCCTTGGAGTTCATGTCGATGGTGATGGTCCATCCTGAGGTCCCATGAAACTCGAACGGTGCTGGCTTGGGCCCGCGACGATAGGCGACAATCTCGACCGGCAAGATATTGAACCCGTCGTTTCGGGTGGCGCCGAAGTAGCTCATATTCTTGATGACGGTGGTACCTTTATCTGTGGCGCCGGGATTTCGAGTTAACACCACTTCAGCCGCCTTTCCGCCATCGAGCCTGGCCTCGGCGCGCACCGCCTCGGCTTTCCACTCGATCTTCGCATCGGGTCCTTCGGTGAAAGACTTCCACTCTAACGGCAGGAAATGCGACATGAACGCGCGGATCGCCGTCCGTTGCTCCTTGGTCGCGGAAGGCTCGAATGTAAGTTCCACGGTCTTGGCGTCGCCCTTGTCTCCCGCGAACCAGAACTTCACACCATCCAGCATGACCTTGCCATCATGCCCCTTATTGACCCGAAACGCCTGGTTGAAGTAACAGGACCTATGTCCCGCATGCTCGTGGGTCGCGGCCGAGCCGACTGTGGCGGGCGATCCGAAGATACACGGACACAGCATGCGGCAGCTACAGCCATCGATAATTGTCGCATTCACCGCCCAGTCGACCGAGGCTTCTTTCCCGAGCGCCTGCGTGAGAATGCTGGCAACGAGTAAGGTCGCAAAAACTGCATGACCTCTCATGAGATCCTCCCTGAAACGATGTTCTTGTTGGCGCGGATCAGATTTCCCGGGTCCCACTTGGTCTTCACCTCGACGAGGCGGTGATAGTCGCTCCCATAGGCGGCGAGAATGCGCTCGCCGCCTTCCTCCTCGGTCAGGAAGTTGACGTAGGTGCCGCCCGTCGAGAAACGGCGCATGTCGCGCCACGCCGCCCGCGCCCATTCGACGTTCGCCGCGTCGTCGGCCGCCGACTCCCAGGATGCGGCGATGTTGAGCACGACGGCGGCATCCCGGTTTCCCACCGCGGGGTGGTCCACGGGCAAGGGCGACAACGAGCCGCCGATCGGGAACAGCAGGATGGCCGAGTGGGGCGAGGCGACGCGCTCAGCGTACTCGATCAGCTTGGCGAACAGCTCTGGACCGACCGCGGCGAGATGCTCGGACTTCCAGTTCCCTGCCATCACGCCTCGAATCTGCGGCCGGCCGGGTGGCTTGTAAAGACCAAAAAATGGACTTGCCTGGCCCCCGAGCCGTCCGTACACTCGAGGGGATGAAAGCGTACGGCCAGTTCTGCCCCGTCGCCAAGGCCGCCGAGATCTTCGCCGAGCGATGGACCCCCCTCGTGCTGCGGGAGCTCGTCTGCGGGAGCCACCGCTTCAGCGATCTCCACCGCGGCGTACCGCTCATGTCACGGACCCTCCTGGCCCAGCGACTGGCGCAGCTCGAGGACGCCGGAATCGTCCGGAGCGCGGCGAAGACGAAGGGGCGCGGGCGCGAGTACTTCCTGACGCCCGCCGGAGAGGAGTTCCGCCCGGTCATCGAGGAGCTCGGCGAGTGGGGCCAGCGGTGGGCACGGGCACAGGTCGGCCGCGACGACCTCGACCCAGGTCTGCTCATGTGGGACATCCACCGGCGTGTGAACCTGGAGGCTCTGCCCCCGAAGCGGGTAGTCGTGCGCTTCGACTTCCGAGGCATCCCGGCGGCCTTGCGTTGCCCGAGGATGTGGTGGCTCGTGCTCGAGCGCCGGGGGCTCGATCTCTGCCTGAGGGACCCCGGGTTCCCGGTCGACATTGTGGTCAGCACCGACCTCCGCGCTCTGACGCGGGTCTGGATGGGTGACGTGCCGCTGGCCCAGACGGTCCGTGCCGGTCTCATCCGGTTCGATGGGCCGCCGTCGCTCGTCCGCGCCTTCCCGACCTGGCTCAGGCTCAGTGTATTCGCTGGCGTCGAGCGCGTCGCGACCACAGTCGCCGCCCGCGGAGCATCCTCTTTTACCTGAACCCAATCCTGCACCCAAGATCAATGCATCCGATCCGGGCGCGGTCCGGTGCGCTGCCAGAGTGCCGGTACCCCCTTTTCCGAAAAGCGCGTTTTACGGGCAAATGGCTCTGATTCGCACGACACGTTTAGGACCCTCGGCGACCGCCTTGGAGTCAGAAGGGGATGTGTCGACAGAAACGGCTTGCGGCGACGATTCGTTAGTCATGGTGGAAATAGAAGCGGTTGCCGTCCAGATCCTCGACGGTGAACTGCCGTAACCCCCAAGGCTTTTTTTCCAGAGGGTCAACAATGTTCACGCCCTCGTTATGCGGCCCTGCTCTGCTCACGCGGTGGCCAGAGTACGCGTCATGTGCGCCAAGTAGCCGGCTGCACTGCTTTGGACTACGAACCGGCCGGCACGGGATCGCTACTGTTC
Organism: Bryobacteraceae bacterium; assembly: GCA_050746825.1. Taxonomy (GTDB): domain Bacteria; phylum Acidobacteriota; class Terriglobia; order Bryobacterales; family Bryobacteraceae; genus JBOGMR01. The sequence goes on from JBOGMR010000171.1 coordinate 2,895, forward strand.
CACATCACTCGACTTTGCTTCCAAGAGCCGTCGGAGGCTCTCCGATATAGCCACAGATATTTTCCACTTTCGGTGAGCGGCATTTTGGTGAGCGGTGCACCGCCAACCTTTGGAGTCAACGTATAGCGGTATGTGCCCCGGTCAAACCCCCAATCACCTACGGCGACGATCTCTTCACGGCTGTAAGCAACCTGCACCGCGAAGGCGTCGTGGAATCGCTGCATCGCCTGCGCGATGGGCTCGGCGCCAGCTAGGGCAGGCTCGTTCGGGCCCATAATGATCAGATCGTCCGCGAAGTGGCGTAGTATTTGGGCGACACTCCCCGCGTTCTCTGCTGCTGCGAAATCAGCCGATGCTGCTGCGATAGCAGCGCGGTCTGCGGAGGCATCCGGAGCAGGCGCATTGGCGCACGCAGCAAGCACGATTACACCGAGGATTACGACTAGGCGCGGCATGGGTCCTCCTTTGGGGTGGTGAGAACGGATCCTGCGAAAGACGTCCAAACGTCTGATTTGCGGGACACAGAACTGGCTCCCCGGGCAGGACTCGAACCTGCAACCCTTCGGTTAACAGCCGAATGCTCTACCATTGAGCTACCGGGGAGCAGTCAAGATCGCGAGGCGTTCACCCAAACAACGAATCCTTGCAGCTCGCGACCTCGGCTACGAGCGCGCTTTCGCAGCGCGGTGCGCGCAAAACTCCACGCAACTTTGGCAGTCTAGCCGACGCCTGAAAACCTGTCAAACACCCGAAAAACTCACTTCGCCGCCAGATCCGCTGCCTTACGGCTCCGTGGCCTCCGTACTCCTCTGCGCCTCTGTGTTCCTCCGTATCTTTTGTTCGTCACAACCGGCAGGCACACCCGCGCTCTCTGCGTCGGCAGGTTGTTTCAAACGAGGGCCATGTGGATTCGTCAGACGTGATAGTGCGGGACGCGCGGGTTAATCGCGCAGAGCAAATCGCTGGTTACGGTGCCGATGTCGTGCGCGATGTCTGAGGCGTCGAGCACGCAATCGCCGCCACTTGGATCTGTCCCAACGAAGGTGGCGATGTCGCCCGGCTGCACTTCGGGGATGGCCGTGACATCCGCCATCGCCACATCCATAGACACGATTCCCACCAGCGGCGCGCATCGCCCGCGGATAATCACTTTGCCGCGATTGGTCAGCAGCCGCAGCACGCCTTCCGCGTAACCGGCCCCGAGCACCGCCACGCGCGACGCTCGCTCCGCCACGAATCTTGCGTTGTAGCCCACGCCGCTGCCGGCGCGCACATCCTTCAGGCTCAGCACACGCGCGCGCAGGCTCATCACCGGACGCAGCGGCAATTTCTTTTGCATCTCGCCGCGCTTCTCCGGCGGCACGTACCACTGGTGATAGCCGTACAGCAGCGCGCCGGGCCGCACCATGTCCGCCCACGTGGCCGGCCGCGACGCAATCGCCGCGCTATTCGCCAGATGCACCAGTCCCGGGTCAATGCCTGCCGCGCGCAACTGCGCCAGCGCGCCTTCCAGCAGGCGTTGCTGCTCCTCCGTCGCCTGATTGGTAAAAACTTCTGCCTGCGCAAAATGCGTGAACACGCCTTCCAGCCGCAGATGCCGGCAATCGGCATACGCGGCGATAAACTTGCCCACCTCGCCCGGCAACACGCCCAAGCGATTCATGCCGGTGTCCACCTTCAGATGAAACGGCATGCGGCCATCGCGCCCGCGCGAGCTTCTTGTTTTGTTGCGCGAGTGTTCTCGCGACTTTGTTCGCGACCACTCGCGCGACCCGGACCGCAGCAGCTTTCCTGCAGCACGATCCAGCAGCGCAAGCTGCCACACGTCGGTAACCGTCGGCGTCAGCCCTGCGCGCAAAACGTTGGCTTCTTCCCCGGGCCACAGTCCAGTGAGCAGCAGCAGCGGCCGCCGAATTCCGCTTTCGCGCAAGTCCGCGCCTTCCAGCGTCGAGGTGACGCCAAAATACTCCACGCCCGCGCGCTCCAGCGTGCGCGCCACCGGCGCCATGCCGTGACCGTAAGCGTCGGCCTTCACGATGGCCATCACTTTGCGCTGCTTGCCCACGTGACGGCGAATCACGCCCAGGTTGCGCAGCAATGCCGCGTGGCTCACCTCAGCCCACACCGGCCCCTTGAACTTGCTCTCAGCAGCCATCCCTCTGCCCTTCGTTAATCTCGTTAATCTGCGCGCGACCCGGCTGGGTACGGTTCGACAGCCTATCAGCCTATTCTAAATCTGCGCGCGCCAGCGCCGAATCAGCTTCATCGCGCGCGATTTGGTAAACAACGTACAAAAAGCAAACTACGGGCCGCCGTCACTCGGACGGGCGTAACCGGAAGTAAAGGCAAACACGATACTTTCCTGCCAGGCTTGTAAGCTGGCCGCGGGGAGGCTTGCCCAAGGTGACACGATGCGCGGCTCAATTTACACGGTGCGCCTTTGTAGCGCCCGCGCCTATCGCTCAGCGCGAACCTCTCGAAGGCTGCGTGCAAAAGCACTCCCGCGACGATCAGAATGTTGGTTGCCGCAACTGCTTCCGCGCTCATGTTCCGCATCGGAAAACCAGGCAGGTGCGCAGTGATCACATCGAAAAACTCGTAGAGATGCCTGCGCATCTCTTCCATACTGTGCGCCGCTTGCGCCAGGCCGAGTGCCAAGTACGCCTTCGTGAGCCGAGAAAGTCGCAAGGGCCGCTCCTCGTAAATTGCACCCCTTGTATCTGAGAATACGCGCGAACACTTGGATCCATTACGACTCACCCCCGCTCCAACCAAGGCAGCGGTATAATCAGCGTGCCTTATGGAGGTAACCGCTTTGGCTGATGCCGTGAAACTGACGGCGATGGTCAAAGCCGCCGGTTGAGCGGCCAAGCTGAGTCCCAGT